>NZ_JAYGIA010000051.1:0-13797 GCF_034931165.1 Synechococcus sp. BA-124 BA4
GAGCAACCGGCCGCCGTCGGCGCCGGCCTGAAGGCGGCCCAGCAGCTGGGCCGGCTGAGGGCCCGCGGGGTCGTCGTGGAGGGCGACGCGCATCACCCGCCCGCTCCAGACGGCGGCGAGGCTGGCCTCGAGCAGGGGGTCACCGGCAGGGATCACCACCAGCCCATCGGGGCGCAGGGCTGTCACGATCTCGCACTTGGCGGTGGCGATGGCCTCGCGGCTGCCCAGCCGGCCGATGTGGGCCGTGCCGATGTTGGTGATCACGGTGATGTCGGGTTCGGCGCAGCGGCTGAGCCGCTCGATCTCCCCCAGTCCGCGCATGCCCATCTCCACCACCACGGCCCGATGCTCAGCGCCGGCCTTGAGCAGGGTGAGCGGTACGCCGATGTCGTTGTTCTCGTTACCCACGCTGGCAAGCACCGGCCCGAGGGGGGAGAGCACGGCCCTGATCAGCTCGCGGGTGGTGGTCTTGCCGGCCGAGCCGGTCACGGCGATCACCGGCGCGCTGCCCTGGCGGCGCCACAGACGTCCCAGCTCCTGGTAAGCCGCCTGGGTGTCATCCACCAGCCAGATCCGGCCGCCGCTGGAGCGCACCAGGTCCTCGGCCTGCCCGGCGCTGAGACGGTCCCGCTGGGCCAGGGCGCCCAGCGCCCCCTGCTCCAGGGCCGCCGCCAGGAAGCGGTGGCCATCGAAGCGCTCGCCCACCAGCGGCACGAACAGGCAGCCGGGTTCCAGCTCACGGCTGTCGGTGCCGATCCGGCTGAAGCGGGCCGCCGGATCGGCGGCGGCCGCTTCGATCGGCGGGCCCCACAGCTCCACCAGGTTCGCCAGCTGCATCGCGTCCGCCCGCATCGGATCAATCGAGCAGAATCATGCCGCCGCCCACGACGGCGTCCCGCCCCAGCTCGCCGCCGTCGGGGTCGAGCAGGCGCAGGTGCTCGTAGCCGAGGCCAAGGGCCTGCTGCCACCACTGCTGCGCCAGCCGTTGCCGTTCTTGCTCGGGCAGGCCCTGGAAGGCCTCGGAGATCCGCAGGTTCAGCAGCGCCGCCCCGCCGCCGTTGGGAGCCGCCAGCACCAGGCCCGAGTCGTCACGGAAGCCCTGCGGCAGCTGGATCGGAACGCTGCCGGCGCCCGGAGCCGCCGTCGCGTCCAGGGGTTCCGGGGGTTCCGGAAGTTCCGTGGGTTCCGGCAGATCTGCGGGGGCGTCCACCGGAGTCTGCAGCGGGTCAAGGGCTGGATCCGTGGGCCGCGGAGGCGCTGCAACCGTTGGCGAGGCTCCTGAGCCACCCCGCTCCACGGGGCTCTCGACACCGGCCGGGTGCAGCTGCCGAACGGCCAGTCCTCCGGTCAGGACCAGCAGGACCAGGATCAGCAGCAGCAGAGCGGGCCAGAAGAGGGTGGCCTGACGCCCGGGCCAGAACGGGGGTGTGGGCAGATCCCCCTGCCACTGGCGGCGCCACAGCCTCCTCAGGGCCAGCACGCAGCTGGCGGCCACCGCACGCAGATCCCTCCCCAGGGCCCGCCAGGGACTTTCGTAGACGACGGGCAGCTCGGAGCCCGAGCGCTCCATGCTCAGCCCTGGCCGCGGCGCAGAAGGGCGGAGAGGGGATTGCGGGGGCCACCGCCGCCTTCCGGCCTGGTGGGTTGGGCCGCAGCCTCGGCCTGGACGAGGCTGGGGTCGGCCTCCTGACCAAGGGAGAACTGCTCCACATCGGCGGCCGAGGGGGTGGGCTGCTTGACTCCGCGCACGTCGCGGTACATGGCGTCGTACTCGAGCGCTGAACGGGTCCAGCTGTGGTCCACCGCCATGGCGCGTAGCTGCAGCTCCCGCCAGCTGTGGCTGTGGCGGTAGGCCTCCCAGGAGCGCACGATCGCGGTGTAGAAGTCGACGGGCTCATAGCGATCGAAGCAGAAGCCGGTGCCGCTGTGGTCGGCGGGCACATGGGGCTGGACGGTGTCGACCAGGCCGCCCACCTTGCGCACGATCGGGATGCAGCCATAGCGCATCGCCAGCATCTGACTGATGCCGCAGGGCTCGAAGCGGCTGGGCATCAGAAAGGCATCGGCGCCGGCATAGATGAGCCGCGCCAGGGCATCGTCGTAGGTGAGGAAGACGGAGAAGCGGCCGGGATGGCGGGCGGCCATCTGCCAGAGGCCCGATTCATAGTGGCGATCGCCTGTTCCCAGAACCACGATCTGGCTGTCGGAATAGGCCAGGACCCTGTCGGCCACCTGAAGCAGCAGATCCACTCCCTTCTGATCCACCAGGCGGCTCACCATGCCCATCAGATAGGTGTCGGCGTTGACCCCCAGCCCCATGCGCTCCTGCAGCACCCGCTTGTTGGTGGCCCTCGGGGCCATGTCGGTGGCGCTGTAGCAGGCGGGCAGCAGGCTGTCGGTGGCGGGGTTCCAGGCTTCGGTGTCGATGCCGTTGAGGATGCCGCGCAACTTGCCGCTGATGTAATTCAGCAGGCCATCGAGACGTTCGCCGTACTCGGGCGTGCGGATCTCCTGGGCATAGGTGGGAGAGACGGCGTTGACCCGGTCGGCATAGAGCAGTGCGGCGGCCATCGTGTGATCCCCCTGCATGTACCAGGGAATCCAGGTCATGCGCTCGAGTTTCCAGCGCCAGGGTCCCTGGTATTCGAGGTTGTGGATGGTGAAGACCGTGCTGATCTCCGGGTCCTGGTGCATCCAGACCGGGATCATCCCGGTGTGCCAGTCATGGCAGTGAAAGACCTCCGGCTTCCAGTGGTTCCAGGCGAATTCGGCGGCGGCGTTGGCAAAGAACGTGAAGCGCCAATCCTCATCTTCTCCGCCGTAGATGCGTTCCGGATCGAACACCGGATGACCGATCAGGTAGAGCGGCAATCCATGGCTGGGATGCCTGGTTTCATAGACGGCGAAGTCGTTGCCCATCGCCCGGCCGCGCCAGACGGGTTCGGTTGGGATCTCCAGGCGACTCCAGAGCTTGCCGTAGCCCGGCATGATCGTGCGCACGTCGTGGCCGAGGGCCGCCACCGCCGGCGGCAGGGACCCCACCACATCGCCCATGCCCCCCACCTTGATCATCGGGGCGCACTCGGCGGCGGCGAACAACACGCGCATGGGGAGAACGCAGGGGAGGGCCGAACTCTACGTTTGCTGCCCCGGGTGACCCCTTCAGGGCAGCACGGTCACCACAGTGCCCATGCGCACCAGTTCAAAGAGGTCACGCACGTTCTCGTCGTACATGCGCACGCAGCCGTGGGAGACCGCCCGGCCGACGGTCTCGCGCTGGGGTGTGCCGTGGAAGCCGGCGGTGACGCAGCCCTTCACCTCCAGGTGCTGCTGGCCGTTGAATCCGCTCCTGCCGGCGCAGTCGCGGTAGAAGCCGATCCAGCGGCTACCCAGGGGGTTGTCGGGACCGGGGGGGTAGAGCTTGCCGCTCACCGGGTGCTTCCAGACCGGATCAGGCGCCATCTCGATCACCTGGAAGCGGCCAAGAGGTGTTTCCCAGCCGGGCATGCCCACGGCCACCGGGAAACGGCGCAGCTCACGACCGTCCTCCAGGACCACCACCTGCCTCCTGCCGCGGTAGAGCACCAGGCTGCGCTCAGGACCCGGGGACGCGATCGCCAGGGTGGCGCTGGAACCGGCCTGCGCTGGTGTCTGGGTCGACGCCGGTGGCTGCTGGGTCGGCTGTGGTTGAAGGGCCGGGGTGTGGCGGAGCTCGATCGGCGGATGCCAGGCGGCCGGAGGCGACGCGGGTCGGACCGGTTCAGCGATCACAGCTCCGGGCAGCAGCAGACCACCCGCAAGCAGGGTCGCGGACAGTGGGATCAGAGGGAACGTGAGGCGAGGCTGCACGAGCGGTCGTAAGTCCTGTGGCTCTTGACATCTACGCTACCCAGAGCAGAGAGCTAGCGAATACGGCACCGTTCCCCGCGTATCCGATTCCTGTTGATGAGGAAGACCGGCTTCGGTCGCTCGAGCGGGCTCTCCTGCTGGACACCGCCTCGGACGAGCACCTCGATCGGATCACCACCCTGGCCTCCGAGACCCTGGGAACCCCGATCGCCCTGATCTCCCTGGTGGATGCCGACCGCCAGTGGTTCCTCGCGAAGGTGGGTCTGGAGGCTGAGCAGACGCCGAGGAACATGGCCTTCTGCGCCCATGCCATCACCCAGGACGAGGAGCTGGTGATCAACGATGCCCTGCTCGACCCCCGCTTCAGCACCAATCCTCTGGTGGTGGAGGACCCCCGGATCCGCTTCTATGCGGGTGCCCAGCTGAGGGCTGCTGACGGTCAGCCCCTCGGCACGCTCTGCGTGATCGACCGGACCCCGCACGTCTTCACGGCGCAGCACCGTCGCTGGCTGCGTCTGTTCGCGGGTCTGGTCGAGCGTGAGGCCGACAACCGCCAGCGGCTGGCGCGGTGCCCCGTCACGGGGCTCTTCAACCGCGACACCTTCCTCAGCCTGGCCCAGAAGGAGTTCGAGCGGTCCCGCCGCACCGGCGGGACCATGGCCCTGCTGGTCCTTCAGCTGCTGAATGCCGGACAGATCCGGGCCGCCACCGATCCCTGTGACGCTGACCGGCCCCTGCGCGACCTCGCCACCGGCCTCGCCGGCCTCTGTCGTCCGGCGGACCTGGCGGGTCGTCTCGCGGAAGGTGTGTTCGCCCTGCTGCTGGTGAACCCTGAGGCGGATCGGCTGGCGGAGGTGGAGAAGGGGCTGCAGGCGGGAGCAGACGACGGCGGGCTGGTGCCGGGATTCCCCTGGGCACCCCGTTTCGCCATCGGTGGCACCTGGCTGGTCCCCGGCGATCTCAGTGCCGCCGATCTGATCATCCGAGCCGACAATGCCCTGCTCCTGGCCACGGAAGGAGACTGCGACACGCTCGTCACCGTGCTGGGGGACTGAGCGTCCTGCGAGGCCTCAGCGGGCGGGTGGTGGGTCCTGCGATCCTGGTGGGACTGGCGGCCGTGACGGCGCTCGAGCTCAGCCTCCATCAGGCTGGGGAGCCCCTGGCACGGCGCCGTGACGCGATGGACCTTCCCGGCCTGCTCTACACCGATCGCCATGGCGTTGAACCCCCGCTGTGCTCCTGGGCGTTCTGGATGTTCCACAAGAGCAAGAAGGTCTGGTTCCGCGTGCCCGAGACCGTGGCCGGAGATGGACTGGAGCCCCATTTCTTCTACCTGGGGCGCCGGATTCGCTTCGCGGGCGATCTCGCGGCCCTGACGCCCGAGCAGCTCCGACGGGAGCGACTCACCAGCGTGGTCTGGGGGGAGGCGGTGGCCCACGGCTGGGGACGGGGTCCGCGCCAGACCAATCATTACCTCTACATCTGGACCCGCTGGTCGCTGTTGCATCCCGCCTGTGGGGAGCCGGAGCGCTTCACGCTGCGCTATCAGCTCCAGCCGTCGCCGGGTGAATCCGGTGGCTGATCGACAGGCGGTTTCCGCTGTCGTTCCGCCGCCGGTAGGTGATCGACCAGCCACGGTCGCGCTGCAGCCGCAGCAGCATCACCATGCCCCAGTGGGCCTCCCGCTCCAGGGGGTCGTAGTCGCTGCGTGCCAGCTGCTCGCTCAGGCGCTCCCAGGCTTCCTCCATGTCGAAGTCCCGGCCATGGTCGTCGATCTGAATCGACAGCCGATCACGGCAGAGGCTCAGCTCGATCGCCACGGGCGGAGCCGGGGAGAGATCCCGGTGGGCGTGGCGCACGGCATTGGTGAACCCTTCGATCAGGGCTGTCTGGCCTTCCACCCAGAGTTCCTCAGGCAGCTGGGGATGCCTCAGCCGCTCGAACCCCTCCAGCACGTCGGCGACGGAATCGAGGTGACTCACCACCTGCAGGGAGAGGGTCCTGGCGGGGGCGTCCAGCGGGTCGACCTGGCTCACATTCCTCCGCTTCTGGGGCTGAAAACCACCAGGACCGTGCGCAGGATCAGATTCAGATCATGGCGCAGGCTCCAGTTCCGCTGGTAGCGGAGATCCAGTTCGATCACATCCTCGAAGCGGCGGATCGAGGAGCGACCACTGACCTGCCATTCGCCGCTGAGGCCTGGTTTGACATCGAAACGACGCCAGTTCGGAACGTCGTAGAGCCCGACCTCATCGGGCGTGGATGGACGGGTGCCGATCAGGCTCATGTCGCCGCACAGCACATTCCAGAACTGCGGCAGTTCGTCGAGGCTGGTCTTACGCAGGAACCGGCCCACCCTGGTGATGCGGGGGTCGTTCTCGTTCTTGAAGAAGGCGCCGGCCGCCTGGTTGGCCACCGAGGCCTTGAGGGCTTCGGCATTGCTCACCATCGAGCGGAATTTCCAGATCCTGAAGCGCCGACCCATCCAGCCGCAGCGCACCTGACTGAACAGGATCGGTCCGGGGCTGTCGATCCGGATGGCGATGGCGATCGGCAGGACCAGCAGGGCGGTGATGCTCAGCCCCACCAGGGCCCCGACGATGTCGATCAGCCGTTTCAGAGGGGAGCGCACCG
The DNA here is from genome assembly GCF_034931165.1 of Synechococcus sp. BA-124 BA4. Classification (NCBI taxonomy): domain Bacteria; kingdom Bacillati; phylum Cyanobacteriota; class Cyanophyceae; order Synechococcales; family Synechococcaceae; genus Synechococcus; species Synechococcus sp. BA-124 BA4. The sequence goes on from NZ_JAYGIA010000051.1 coordinate 6,484, forward strand.
AGGGATGGGTGAGGGGGGGGCGCCGCTCCTCCCGGCGCCCGGGTTCCGGGGCGATGGCCTCCGTGTGGGGCGTGATCGGAATCAGCGCGTCCAGGCCCGTCATGCTCAGGGCCAGCCGCACCTGGTGGTTGACACTCCAGGCCACCAGGCTGATCGAGCGGGCCCGGGCTGCCTTGAGGGCGCCCACCAGGGCGCCGATGCCGCTGCTGTCGATCACGGAGGTGTGGCCGAAGTCGAACACCAGCGAGCGCAGCAGGGGATCGGCCAACCAGGCGGGGATGGCATCGCGCAGGAGCACGGCTTCCGCCACGGTGAGCCTGGAGGGCAGGCGGATCAGCAGGGTGTCCTGACATGCGCTGACCTCAAACGGGGCGGGGCCGGCCGAGGGAACCTGGGGGGACTGGCTCATGGGAGGGACACAGGGCTGTCGGCCAGGGCCCGGCCGCCGAGCAGGGGGCCGAAGCGGCGGTGCAGGCGCTCCGAGAGCACCCGGGCGGAGTGGTCGGAGAGATCGCTGATCGAGGTCTGCCGGGGTTGATCGAGAAAACGCACCAGATCCCCTGGACACCAGGCGATCGGCACAGCCATGCCTTCGAGGGCCACGGCGAGCTCCACCTGATGATCGTCAACGTGCTCCTGAAAACGCACGCTGCGCGGCACCAGGACGTAGGGCTTGCTGAGCTGGTCCAGCAACAGCACAGTCCCCTCCCCACAGTGGGCGATCACCAGCCGGGCCCGCTGGATGTGCGCACGGAAGTCATCGTCCTTCAGCAGCCGATAGACCGTGGAGCCGCTGGGGAGCACCGTGGAGGTGCCGTACTGAACCACCAGCTCCTCCTGGAGAATCTGGCTCTCCTGCAGGATCTCGAGCCATTGCATCAGCCGGTTGAAGGGGTACTGCTCGGTTCCGACGGTGACGAAGATCATGGTTGTTCCCTCGATCCAGCCTGCTGCCGGGACTCCACCGGGTCGGGGATCTCCTCGGTGATCAGTTCCGAGCGGGGATAGCGGGCCTGAAGCCGGGGCCAGTGCACGTAGAGCACGTGGAGAAAAGGTCGCACCAGCCGTGCCGAGAGGCTGAGGGTGTGGGTTCTGGTGATCGACTCCACGAAGACGACCTGGCTGCCGAGCAGGCGTCCCAGGATCAGAAAGGGCACGGCCACCCCGGCTCCGGTGGAGAGGATCAGGCGCGGTCTGACCCGGCGCAGAATCACCAGGGCAAGCCAGAGATTGCGCAGGAGGTTGGGCAGGTTGCGGTTCGTGGGGCTGAAGGCCCAGTGCACGGTTTCCCCCTGCAGGCACTGCTCGGTGGTGGCGGTTCTGAAGGTCACCCAGCGGTGGGGGTACTCGCCCCAGAAGGGACGCAGTTGCTGGAGCGCCTTGAAGTGTCCTCCGGAGGAACACACCAGCAGGATCGTCATCGCCGGCCTCCGCTGGTGCTGGTGGCCTCCAGGGTGGCGTGGCGCCGCTGGCCCTCCTGGCGCATCCTGCGCTCCTGGCTGGAGCCGGTGATCCGGATCATGAGACGTTCCAGCCACCGGTAGAGACCAGGTGGCAGCAGCCACAGCAGGTAGGCCGCGCTCAGGGTGATCAGGGTCCGCATCGGTTCCTCCAGCAGGATCCGCCCGTGGCAGGCCAGGGACTGATGCAGCAGGCGCACGGCCACGCCCGGCTGGCGCTGACGGATCGCCCGTCTGGCCAGGTAGCGCAGCTGATAGGCACGTGCCTTCGGCCCCCAGCGCTGGATGAAGCCTGGATCGGTGGCGGCGGTCTTGGTCAGGATCCGCTCCCAGGCGGCGTACTGCTGCTCCAGATTGGCCGACAACCCGCCGGAACTGACGCGGTAGAGGGTGAGGGCCTCGGGCAGCCCCTCGAACCGCCAGTTGGTGTGCAGGGCGATTCTCAGCCAGCACTCGATGTCTTCCGACTGGCGGAAGGAATCGTCGAAGTAGAAGTCTTCAGGGCCTCCGTGGAACGCCGCCTCGAAGCGGATCTCCTCGAGCACCTGCCGGCGGATCACCACCGCCGAGCCGTTGCTGATCGGATTGCGGCAGAACAGCACGTCCGGGGTGATGTCACGGAGCTGGGGCATCTGATAGATCCCCAGGGGCCGCGACGCTTCGTCGATGAAGCCGGAGCGGGAGAAGCTCACCCCCACGTCGGGGTGACGCTGCAGGTGCTCCACATGCCGGGCGATCTTCTCGGGCAGCCAGAGGTCGTCGCTGTCGAGAAAGGCCAGGATCTCGCCATGGGCCTGGCGGATGCCGGTGTTCCTGGCTCCGGCCAGCCCCCGGTTCGCCTGCTCCAGGATCCGCAGACGCCCATCGTTGAACTCCCGGCAGATCGAGGGACCTTCGTCGCTGGAGCCGTCATCGACGACCAGGATTTCCAGGTTCCGGTAGGTCTGACCGATCACCGACTGCAGGCTCTCCCGCACCGTGGCCGCGCTGTTGTAGAGCGGCATGATCACCGACACGAGAGGCTGGCTGTTCACGGCTGCCCTCCGCCCGCGACGGCTGACCGGGCGCGGTTCCTCCAGCGGCGCAGCTGGACGGCTCCCCACGTGGGCCAGGTCCGGCGCGGTTGACGCAGCAGGAGCCCGGGATCACTGCGAAGGGCCCGTGCCATGAAATCGACCCCTTGCGCGGATGCTGAACCCAGCCGCAGGCTACGGCGGGCCAGATAGCGCAGGTGGATGGCCCGGGCACGGTCTTCGTGCCGCCTCACCAGCTCCGGAGCGTAGGTGCGCGCTTTCGCCAGCATGGTTTCCCAGCCGGCCTCCATGCGCTCCAGATCCGCCGACAACCCACCGACACTGGTCCGGTAGGAGGTGAGCACCGTGTTGAGACCCTCGATGGCCCATCCCGTGCAGCAGCGCACCCGCAGCAGCCACTCCAGGTCTTCGCAGTAGCTCATCTCCTCACAGAACCCCCCGGCCTCATCGAGCACGCGGCGCCTCACCACCCAGTTGGAGGTGGTGGTGGTGGGATTCTCCGCCAGGAAGTGCTCAGCCTCGAGATTCCTGAGTCGGGCGCGAGAGAGCTGCCCGCTGGATTCGCCCGCGGGCGTGAGGAACTGCACCCGGGCGAAGCTGACCCCCACCTCCGGCATGCGGCTGAGATGGTCGAGGTGGCGCTCCAGCTTGTCGGCCCGCCAGAGATCATCGGCATCGAGGAAGGCCACCACCGGCCCATGGCTGCGGGCCACCCCCAGGTTGCGGGCGGCGGAGACCCCCTTGTTGGCGGAGACGATCAGCTGCAGGCGCCGGTCCTGCGCCATCAGGCGGCGCACGAGATCGGCCGTGCCGTCCCGTGACCCATCGTCGACCACGACAAGGTCCCAGTCGCTCAGGCTCTGGGACTGCACGCTGGCGATGGTGGCCGCCAGGGTCTGCTCCGCGTTGAAGGCCGGGATCACCACCGACACCCTTGGGAGAGACAGGCCGCTCATCAGGTCAGCCCTCCGGAGGGAGCCAGCAGCAGGCGCCTGGCCCAGAGCAGGTACAGGGGCTGCAGGGCCAGATGGGTCACCATCACCGCGACAGCCACCCCGAGGATGCCCTGGGTGGTTCCAGCCAGGATCGCCAGGGTGAGGATCACGGTGAAGACGAGGTTCCAGCGCAGATCCACCTGGGGCAGACCGACGGCGCGGAACAGCATGGAGGCGGCGTTCGCAAACGGCCGGGAGAGCGCGGAGAGGCAGATCAGGATCAGGATCGGCACGGCCCCCCGCTCCACCCATTGGGCACCGAACACGATCGGCACATACAGAGGAGCCAGGCTGGACTGGAGCGCCACCAGCGGACCGATCACAAGGGCCGTTGTTCTCAGATTCCGGGAAAAGCGCTGCTGGAGCTCCAGAGGGTCGGAGCGCACATCACAGAGGTCGGAATACATCGAGACCCCCATGGCGTTCACCGCACTCAGGCTCAGCCCCAGACCCGCATTGAAAGCGAAGTAATAGACCCCCAGGGGAGCCAGTCCCACGAACCGTCCGATCAAAAGGTAATCGATGTTTTCCCTGAGGGTATTGAGCAGCTCGACTCCGAGAATCCGGCTGCCGAACCCGAGAATCCGACGCCAATTCCGGATCGTGAAGCCATGTACCGGCCGCCACGACTGGTATCGGTACATCATCACCACCCAGATGGGAGCGACCAGCAGTTTCGGCAGCACGATGGCCCACATCCCCAGGCCCATCAAGGCGAGCCCAGCGGTGAGCAGGTTGTCGGCAACGACCTGGGCCAGGTTGGTGAGGGAGAAGACATTCAGCCGGTTCTCCCGACGCACCAGGGCCGTCTGCACCATGCCCAGGGGATAGATCAGGTACGTGCAGCCGATCGCCATGATCGGCTGCACGAGTTTTGGATTGCCGAAAAAGGCTGCCACGGCGAAGGATCCTCCCGTCTGGATCAGGAACAGGCCCCCACCGAGCAGCCAGTTCAGCCAGTAGGCCGTGACGCAGAGGTCGTCGACGTCATCGGCGTCGGCCTGCACCAGCTTGTCGCCGATGCCGTTGCGGGTGAACACCCTGATGAATTCGTGGGTGGTGAGCACAATGGCGGCCAACCCGTAATCCTCAGGGCTCAACAGACGCGCCAGGATGATCGTGGCGATCAGCCGTGAGGCGCGAATCCCCAGCTCCGAGAGCCCCATCCAGCCCACATTGCGCACGAAGCGATCACGGGGAAGGCGATTTCTGAGCCACGCCATCCAGCCGGATGCCCCCCCCGGCCTGGTCATCGGAACTCCTGCAGGAGGGTGTCCCAGGCCGTGAGGAACTGCTCCCAGGCCGGAGCGGCCGTCTCCCGTCCGTGCCGGGCCCAGGCCTGCCGCTGGCTCTCGGAGCAGTCGGCCATGGTGCGGATGGCCTCCGCCCAGGCGGCCGCGCTGCCCTGCTCGACCTGGATCCCACAGCCATGGGATTGCTCGATCAGACCATCCACCGCCTGCACGAGCAGGGGCCGCCCCGCCGCCGATCCCGACCTGATCGTCATGGACCTTCAGATGCCGCACCTCGATGGCTTCGGCGCCACCGAGGAGATCCGCCGGCATTGCGCCGATCAGGGCCATCCCTGGATCGTGGCCCTCACTGCCGGCGGCCAACCCTCCGATCGGGAGCAGGCCCTGGCTGTGGGGATGAACGATTTCCTCACCAAGCCGCTGCGTCTGGAGGCCCTGCGGGACGCGCTGTGCCGGGCCGATCAGGCCCGTCAGGGCAACCAGGGAACGTCGCTGAAGTCGGGATCGCGCTTCTCCAGGAAGGCATTGCGCCCCTCCTGACCCTCGGCGGTTCGATAGAAGAGGTGGGTGGCCTGGCCTGCCAGCTCCTGGATGCCCGCCAGGCCATCGGTTTCGGCGTTGAAGGAGGCCTTGAGACAACGGATCGCCGTGGGGCTGTGCTGCAGCACCTCCCGGGCCCAGCGCACCCCCTCCGCCTCCAGCATGTGCAGAGGCACCACCGCGTTCACCAGGCCCATCGCCAGGGCCTCCTCGGCGTTGTACCGGCGGCAGAGGAACCAGATCTCCCGGGCCTTGCGTTGGCCCACCAGGCGTGCCAGATAACCGGCGCCGAAGCCGCCATCGAAGCTGCCCACCCGCGGACCCGTCTGGCCGAAGACAGCGTTCTCCGCGGCCAGGCTGAGGTCGCAGAGCAGATGCAGCACCTGGCCGCCGCCGATGGCGTAGCCCGCCACCAGGGCGATCACCACCTTGGGCAGAGAACGGATCTGGCGCTGCAGATCGAGCACGTTCAGGCGGGGGAGCCCGCTTTCATCGAGGTAGCCGCCATCGCCGCGAACGCTCTGGTCACCGCCGGCGCAGAAGGCGTAGCCCCCGTCGGCCGCCGGGCCCACGCCGGTGAACAGCACCACGCCAACCCGGGGGTCGTCGCGCACACGGCTGAAAGCGTCGTAGAGCTCCACCACCGTGCGCGGGCGGAAGGCGTTGCGTTTGGACGGACGGTTGATGGCGATCCGGGCGATCCCCTCCCCACAGAGGTCGAAGCGGATGTCCTCGTAGCTGGCGGCCGAGCTCCAGTGCACGAGGCTCTCCCCTGGCAGCACTGGGCCGGGGCTTGGGGCATCAGCCGGGTTGGGATCGACGCTCATCGCGGCGGGGCCTGGGGAGGAGTCATTCTGAGCCGCGGGCGCGGACAGTCCTGGCGCAGGCGCTGGCGCAACAGGGCATCGGCCCGGCGGTCGGTCCTCACCTCCAGCAGGGCCACCGGCCGCTCCAGGGCCCAGTCCAGGGCCCCCTTCAGCTCGGTCAGGGCCGTCACCCGCCGCCAGGGCACGCCATGGGCGGCGGCCAGGGCGGTGTGATCCAGGGGCTGGCCCATGGCGAAGAGGCGTTCGAAATCCAGGCCTGCCGTCGCCCGGATCGGCAGCTGCTCGAAGATGCCGCCTCCTCTGTTCTCGATCAGCACCACGGTGAGCCGGCCCCGCAGCTGGTGATGCCAGAGCCAGCCGTTGGCGTCGTGGAGCAGGGCCAGATCTCCGCTGAGCAGCACCAGCCCTCCGAGGCTCTCCGCCAGCCCGGCCGCCAGCGACAGCGTGCCGTCGATGCCCGAAGCCCCGCGGAAGCCATGGACGGGCCTGGCGGGGCCGCTGGGATCGGCGAAGCTCTCCCAGTCGCGCACGGGGCTGCTGCTGGCCAGCATCACCGCCAGACCAGGCGGCAGGAGCTGACTCAGGGCCCGGGCCAGGCTGGGTTCATCGGGCCGGCGGCTGGCTCCCTCGTGGGTCAGCTGGGTGGTCAGCCAGCCCTGGGTGCCGCCCTCGGCGGCCTGCCACAGCGTCAGGACCTCCGGGTTGGCCGTGGGCCCGGGGCCTCCCTGCCAGAACGGGGCCGGCAATGCCTGGCACCAGGTCGAGAGGCCGTGGCCGCAGCTGGCCTGGACCGTGCCCAGGGGATCGAGGGGGCGTGGATCCCCCTCGCTGATCAGCACCTGATGGCCGCCGCAGGCCGCCAGCCAGCGCTGCAGCCTCCGGCTGGCGGGCAGGGGACCCAGCCTCAGCACCTGGGGGGGGGCCAGCGCAGGGTCGGGGTCCTCGAGCAGCAGGTCATAGCCAGCCACCAGGTCGAGTCCGGCCTGGCCCCTGAGGCCGGAGAGACCATCGGCCAGCAGCGGCCAGCCACAGCGCTGCTGCCAGCGCTGCAGCGCCGCCACGAAGGCGGGCTTGGCGGGCATCCAGGTCTGCTTCAACCAGAGGGGCTCCACCAGCAGGAGGCCCACCGCCATCGCCACGGCCACCACCATGCCCGGCGTGGTGATGATGTTGGCCAGACGCCGTTCCATCAGGCTGTACTGCTC
>NZ_JAYGIA010000052.1:0-13775 GCF_034931165.1 Synechococcus sp. BA-124 BA4
GGTCAGGCTCCTCTGCTACACCAACCGTTCGCTGGAGCGGCTGGTGCCCCTGGCCCGCCGCGCCATCCACGGCGCCATGGCCGACCAGTTGCCGGTGCTGCCCGGTGAAGTCCTGCTCAGCCGCATGGCGGTGATGGCGCCGGCCTGTCGCCAGGGAGCCGAGGGGGGCGAGGAACCGGACATGGTGCTGGCCTCGAACCGGGAGCTGCTGGTCCGGGATGTGACCCCGGAGCGCTGTGATCTGGCCGATTACGGCGTCGCGGAGTCCCCGGTGATCGACACCCAGCTGGTGGAGGTGGCCTTCGGTGAGACACCGTTGAGCCTGCGTCTGCTGCCGCCGGTCGGAACCGCCGCCCGGGCACAGCTGGAGGCCGTGCTCGCCTCCCTGAGGCGCCAGGCCCGCGAGGCGGGGCAGGATCAGGGCCGCGCCCTCTGGCGCCGATACTTCCTGGTGAGAGACGCCTTCGCCTCCCTGGGCCCCGCCGCGGTGCTCACGGTGCACCGCTCCCAGGGGAGCGGGTTCGGGGAGGTGTTCATCGATGCCGATGTCTTCTGGCCCTCCGATCTGCGCCTGCGCCGGCAGCTGGTTTACGTGGCCGTGACCCGCGCGCGGCAGGGGGTCTGGCTGGCCGGCGGCCCTGGAGGCGCGGCGGATCGCCGCTTCTGGCAGGAGGCTCTGGAGGAGCCCCTGGCCGAGGAGCCCGGACCCCCCTCGCGCCGCTAGGCCAGCTTCAGCCCCTCGATGCCCTGCCAGGCCAGATAGACCGCCAGGGCCAGGCTGATCGTGCCCATCACCAGCTCACCGTTGGCGTAGAGACTCTGCTTGCCCCGCTGCAGCAGCGGCAGCACCCGCTCGCGGCCCAGGGCCACCCCCAGCACCGGCAGCAGCAGCAGCAGGCTGGCCGCCAGGGTGAAGCAGCCTGCCAGCAGCAGCTCCTGGCCGCGACCCAGACCCGCGGCCAGAAGAGCGGAAGCGCCCTTGGCCATCAGCACCAGGTCGTCGGGGCTGATCACCTCGATCGCCACACTCACGCCGATCAGCAGCGGCAGGGGCAGGGCGCAGAAGCGATCCAGCTGGCGGATCCAGCCGGCGGGTTCTTCCCCTCCGGCCTTGGTGGGCAGCAGATCCCTGATCCCCAGGGCCAGCAGAGCCCCGGCGCCGATCAGATCCAGGCCGGTGCGGTGGTCACTGCCCTGCTCCATGGTGAGCAGCAGGCCGTGACCCACAGTCAGCAGAAGAGCCATCATCGTGGCGATGGTGAGGATCCAGCTCAGCAGGAACAGCCCCCCCCGGCGCAGGGGATCGGGCCCGAGCAGCAGCAGCAGCAGCAGGCCGATGTGGATCGGACTGAGGCTGATGCCGCTGCCGTAGGCCAGCAGCTCAGCCCAGAGCGTGGCATCGGTCATGGGAGTGGTGCGCTGCAGGGGATCCTCCAGTGCAGGATGACGGGCTGCTGCCCTTTCCGGTCCGGTCAGCTGGCACCATGGCGGAACGACCACAGCTCGGGTCTGGACGGACTCTGCGGAGCGTCCTCTGGGGTCACGCCAGAGGGTGGGTCATCGCGGTTCAGCGGCGCACCTCGAACCAGTCGTGACCCCCGAGAGGAATGACGCTCTCGCTGACGCTGCTCACCTGGGCGGTCGCAGGGCCCGATTCGCACCAGATCCTGAGCTGCTCGAGTTTCTGGCTGCATCCTTCCGCCTCCAGCTCCACCCGGCCGTCCTCGCGGTTCCTCACCCATCCCCCCAGTCCGAGGGCCTGGGCCCGCTGACAGCAGGCCTGCCGGTAGCCCACCCCCTGCACGCGGCCACTCACGATCAGGCGCCACCGCTCCACGGAGGCGCCACCACCGCTGCGTCCTCGAGGGCCTCCGCTCCCTCGGGGAAGGGAGTCGCCTGGGCGGCCGCGTCGCGCAGGCGCCGGCAGATCGCCGAACATCCAGCCCAGTGGAGGTGCAGCCAGCTTGCGTGCAGTGTCGGCGTCGTCCATCCTTCCAGCCTCGGTGCCCAACCCCAGCCTTCAAGCTGCCACAGCGGTTCGCTCCCGTCCACGACTGTGTCGTTCAGTTCCCAGCGGTGAAATTCATGGCCGACGAGCGCCTCACCCCGGCGTGTCACAAGCCCATCTCCGAGGGGGCTGGCCTGGCGGTACCCCAGTTGCAATGAGCCGCGCCGGGCGCTGAACGGCAGCAGACCGGCCATGGCATGGGCTTCACCCTGGGGATCCTCCAGCGTCCGGCCGAGCAGCAGCAGTCCGCCGCACTCGGCGTAGATCGGCAGGCCGGCGGCGGCCGCCCGTCTCAGGTCGCCCTGGCTGCGCTGACTGGCCGCCAGCTCGGCGGCATGCAGCTCCGGGTAGCCCCCCGGCAGGATCACCCCCCGGCAGCCCCGTGGCAGGGGTTGATCGGCCAGGGGTTGCCAGGGCAGAGGAGTCATCCCAAGCGCCGTCAGCAGCTCCGCGGCCTCCGGGTAGCGGAAGTGGAAGGCGGCGTCGCTGGCGATCGCGACCGGCAGCTCTTTGCTGCCACCGCCGCACTCCAGGTCGGCCGCTGTACGGGCGGATCGCTCCAGGCACCAGCGGATCGGATCGAGGGCCCTGCCCTCGTCGCTCGCCAGGGGCGGCGGCGGCCTCAGCAGGGGGAGCAGGCGGTCCAGATCCAGGTTGCGCTCTGCCAGGGCGGCCCATTCCTCGCTTCTGGCCTGGAAATCCTGCAACTCATCGGGAGGCAGCAGGCCGAGATGGCGGGAGGGCAGGCTCAGATCGGGATGGCGGGGCAGGACACCCAGCAGAGGCATGGTGATCGAGTCGAGGGCCTCGCTCAGCAGGGCCCGGTGACGTTCGGTGCTCACGCCGTTGAGCACCACCCCGGCCAGCTCCAGTCCCGGCTGGTGATCGCGGAAGCCCCGAACCAGGGCCGCCAGGGAGCCTGCCTGCCGGCTGGCCTCCACCACCAGCACCACCGGCAGCCCCAGCAGGGTGGCCACTTCGGCCGAGCTGCCCTCGGCGCTCGGCCCCCGGCCATCGAAGAGGCCCATCACTCCCTCCACCAGGCAGTGGTCGGCCTGGCTGCCCCACCAGTGGTAGGCCCGCTCCAGCCAGTCCTCGCCGCAGAGCAGGCGGTCGAGATTGCGGCAGGGTCGCCCGCTCACCCGTCCGAGCAGCTGCGGGTCGAGGTAATCGGGCCCCACCTTGAAGACCTGAACACTGGCCCCGCCACGACGCAGCAGGGCCGTGAGCGCGAGGCTGAGCAGGGTCTTGCCGCTGCCGCTGCAGGGTGCCGCGATCAGACAGGCCATCCCCTTGTTCCCTCAGGCCTTCATCCGTGCGGCAGCAGCTTGGCAGCCAGGGGGGCCGCGGCGGCCAGCAGGGGATTGGTGGAGTCGTGGCCACCGCCCAGCAGACGGGCCATCTCCCACTCGTCGGTGGCGTGGCGCATCGGCACCACTTCCTCCGCCAGCTCCATCCGGGCCATGCCCCCCGCTTCCAGGCGCATGCAGCCCCCGGATTCCGAGCAGAGAATCACGCAGAGGGCCTGGCGAGCGGGCGGCTCGCAGATCAGACGCAGGCCCACCACGCTGCCCGGGTGGCTGCCGGGGACTCCCACCGGCACGGGGCTGAGGTGGACATGGACCGTCACACCATCGGTGCGTTCGAATTCCGCGTGGATCTCCTCGCCTTCGGTGTGGCTCTCGACCCAGTGCCAGCCGAGCCTGTCGGCCAGCCAGGCCGCCAGCAGCAGACCCTGAACCGGATGGGTGCCCTCCACGTCGATGTCGAGCTGAACCACGTGATTGAGCGCGTCGCGCCGGTTGGGGGGGTCGAAGACCATGGCCAGCGATTCGCGCCAGGCCCGTTGCCGCAGCCAGTTGAGGTCGTTGACGGGCTGACCGCTGGCCACGCGGGACTCCAGCAGGTCGAGGCAGCGGCGCGGGGTGCCCATGGCGGTGTCGATCACCAGGCGGCGGCCGGGTTCGCTCAGGGCGTCGAGCAGTTCGGGGGCCTCATCGAGGGATCCGTTCCACCACACCCAGCAGGGCAGATCAGCCGGCACCAGCGGCTGGAGCAGTTGCAGGCCCTGCTGCAGGGCACCGAAGTCACCCCGGAGCACCACCACATCACCGCAGGCGGCGGCTGTGCTGCCTTCTCCCGGCAGCGGGCAGTACGCCGCCACCAGGGTTTCCAGGGGCTGGCCGTGGGCGAGGGTGGGGGCGAGGGTGATCAGGCGGCGTGGCTGGTAGGCGCTGATGGCCGCGTCGATGTGCTGGCCGCGCAGATCTTCGATGGCGTGGTCGCCGCTCTGCTGGCCCAGGGCCCAGGCCAGCTTTGGAGAGAGAGGAGAGATGCTCAGGGGCAGCCCGCATTCGGGCACGGCGGCGCGGGCGGCCTCCAGGAGTTCGCTGCGGACCACACCGGTGACGGGGCCATCGAGGCGGCCGGTGCGCACGAGATGCTGTTCCACCCAGGCCGGTTGCCACACCAGCAGGGTGAAGGTGGAGGCGCCGCTGGAGGACTCCAGGTCCTGGCTCCAGAGCTTTTCCAGATAGTCGGTGAGTTCCGGTGGTGGCAGCGCCACGGGGGCCTGAAGCGTGAGCTGGGGAGACATGGGTTTGCAGGCGTTGAGGCGTGGAAGCGTTGAGGCGTTTCGGAGAGGGCGCGGCCGGGCGTGCGCTGCGGATCAGGGCTGGGGGCTCAGGGGCGGCGCCACATCAGGCCATCGCGGCCGAGCATGTTGTCCGAGGCGGCCGGTCCCCAGGTCCGAGCCTCGTAGGGGTGGACTGGCAGCTGCCAGGGGCTGTCTTCGATCAGCTCCAGCAAGGGGGTGTACAGCCGCCAGGCGGCTTCCACCTCATCGCCGCGGGTGAACAGCGTGGGGTCCCCCAGCATGGCGTCGGCGAGCAGTCGAACGTAGCCCTCATCGGACGGTTCCCCGAAGGATTCGTCATAGGAGAAGTGCATGTCCACCGGCCGGCTGCGCATACCCGATCCCGGCGACTTCACCTCGAAGCGGAAGCCGGCTCCTTCATCCGGCTGGATGCGCAGGATCAGCTGGTTGGCGGTGGGGCTGCCGCCGGCGGCGTCGAACAGGTGCACCGGTGCTTCGCGGAAGGTGAGCACCACCTCGCTCATGCGCTTGGGCAGGCGTTTGCCGGTGCGCAGATAGAAGGGAACCCCCTGCCAGCGCCAGTTGTCGATGAACAGCTTCATCGCCACATAGGTTTCGGTGGTGCTGTTGGGGCTCACACCGGGTTCCTGTCGATACCCCGCCAGGGGCCGGGCCGGAGTGCCACCGGGGCCGTACTGGCCGCGAACGCAGCAGTTCCAGGGCTCCAGCTCGTCGGCCAGCCGTGCGGCTTGCAGCACCTTGGCCTTCTCGTTGCGGATCGCCTCGGGCTCGAAGCGACCGGGGGCCTCCATCGTGGTGAGGGCCAGCATCTGGGTGAGGTGGTTCTGCACCATGTCCCGCAGCGCACCGGAGCTTTCGTAGTAGCCCGCCCGCTCTTCCACTCCCACGGTCTCTGCCGCGGTGATCTCCACACTGGCGATGTAGTTCCGGTTCCAGATCGGCTCGAAGATCGTGTTGGCGAAGCGCAGCACGAGGATGTTCTGGACCGTTTCCTTGCCCAGGTAGTGGTCGATGCGGAAGACCTGGCTCTCGTGGGCGCTGGCCTGCACGATCCGGTTGAGCTCCTGGGCGCTGCCGTAGTCGCGGCCGAAGGGCTTCTCGATCACCACGCGGCTGCGTTGGGTATCGCTGAGCAGCCCGGCGGCGGCCAGGGCGCGGCAACCGCTGCCGTAGAAATTCGGCGACACCGAAAGGTAGAAGGTGCGGTTGTTGCGGGTGGCCCTGTGGCGGTCGATCACCTCCAGCCGCTGGGCGAGCCGCACCAGGTGATCGGGTTGCTGCAGATCCACTGGTTCGTAGAACAGCCCGGACGCGAACTGATCCCAGGCACTGCGGTGTTCGTGGACCACCTCGCCGAGGGCCTCGGCCATGTGGCCACGGAAGTCCTCGTCGCTCCAGGGGCGACGGGCACAGCCCAGCACCGCGAATTCGGTGGGCAGCCGCCGCTGGCGGAACAGTTCGAACAGGGCCGGTACCAGCTTGCGGTGGGTGAGGTCACCGCTTGCCCCGAAGATCACCAGGCACTGGGGCGACACCACACGCTCCTGGCGCAGCCCGACCCTCAGTGGATTGGTGAGCGTGACGGTCATGGAGTGCGCGCAGATGACACCGGTTTACCCACGAAAGCGGGGAACACCCAGCTAAGGGCAGTGGGGCTTCCCCTCTGTGCTGATTTCGGCAAAAAAAAGCCCGCCACTGGGGCGGGCGGGGGATTCGTGGCTCGTAGAGAGCCCGGTCTGGCTCAGTAGGTTTCCACGTGCCAGCGTTCGGCCTTCTTGAGCTGGGGACGAAGCTCGGCCCAGTTGAGGCCCTTGGCGGCGGCGGCCTTGCTCATGGCCTCATCGATGCCGGGCTCCATGCCCCGCAGGCCGCACATATAGACGTGGGTCTTGGAATCCTCGATCATCGTGAAGATCTCGTCGCCATGCTCGGCGACCCTGTCCTGGATGTACATCCGGCCACCGCCGGGGTTCTGCTGTTCGCGGCTGATCGCCTTGGTGTAGCGGAAGTTGTCGGGGAATTCGGCCAGGTAGTTCTGGAAATCCTCCTCATAAAGGAGGTTCGGGGTGGTGGGGACACCCATGATCAGCCAGGCCTTGCCCCGGAACTGATACTCGGGATTCTTGGCCCGCTCACCCGGATCGAACATCCTGCGCAGGTAGGCACGCATCGGAGCGATGCCCGTGCCCGTGGCCAGCATGATCACGTTGGCGTCCTCGTCGGGGGGGAGGAGCATTTCCTTGCCCACCGGGCCAGTTATCTTAACCTTGGCACCGGGCTCGATATCGCAGAGGAAAGTGGAGCAGACACCGTTGATGGTCTCCCCATCCTTCTCGTACTGGAGCTGACGCACACACAGCGAGACGGTCTTGTCTTCGAGGTTGTCGCCGTGGCGAGTGCTGGCGATCGAGTAGAGCCGGAGCTTGTGAGGCTTGCCGTTGGCATCAACGCCGTCGGGAATGATGCCGATGCTCTGGCCTTCGACGTAATGAAGATTGCCTTCGGAGAGATCGAAGGTGATGTGATTGACCCGGCCGATCGCCCCTTCGGCCAGCAGGGAATAGTTCCCGAGCACGGTGCCGATGTAGGGATCCTTCGGTTTGTAGAGATTGACGGGAGGAGCTTCGTGCTTGACGGGGGTGGTCACGGGAGCGGCGGCGGCGTTGGCAGCGATCGGGGCGGGCGCGGGAGCGGGGGCGGCCGAGGCCTGGTCAGCTGGGGTGACCGAGAGCAGGCGACCACCCTGTTGATTGATCATGCGCAGGGTGGTCTGCATCTGAGAGAGAGGGATGCTGAAGCAACGCTCGGCCGTGCGCGTGCCAGCTGCTTTGAGGCCCTGCACCACAAGGGTGAACATGCGGGCATCGGACTGACGAAGCGCTGCGGTCGAGATGCGCATGAACCCTCAATCTCCGGAAAACCGGGCCGATCATAGGCAATGCCCATGGACAGCCCTCCTCCTGATCGTGGGCCTTTCCGCACCGGCAACCGATTGTTGCGGTTAGGTTTGGTGGCGGCTGGTTTGATCCGGCTGGCGATGAATCCGGCGTTCCCCCTCACTTGGCGCAACTTTCGGTTCTGACAACCCCTCCCATCCAGGGCCTGCTCAGCAGCCAGGACGCCTGTTCGCTGGACACGATCCAGCAGGACATGGAGCGACTGCCTCAGGGAGCCCGTCGTCTGGCGGTTCAGCTCCGCCTCGAGCTCCCTCCCCAGCAGATCTGGGCCGTGCTCACCGACTACGAGAATCTCAGCCGCTTCATCCCCAACCTTTCCACCTCCCGTCTGCTCTGGCGACGGGGAAGCACCGTGGGCCTGGAACAGGTGGGTTGTCAGCAGTTCTGCGGCCTGCGCTTCACGGCCCGCGTCGAACTGGAACTGCGGGAGCATCACGACGATGGCCTGCTCAGCTTCAGCATGCGCCAGGGAGATTTTCGTCGTTTCGAGGGGGCCTGGCAGGTCAGCGGCGAACCCGGTGGCTCCCGGTTGCTCTACGAACTCACCGTGCAGGGGCGCCAGGGCATGCCGATCGGGCTGATCGAGCAGCGGCTTCGCGAAGACCTGGCTGCCAACCTGCGCGCCGTCCAACAGGAAGCTCTGCGCCGCGCCGCACAGGCCTGAATGGTTCAGTCGCCGATCATTTCAACCATCAAGGTCACGTCTACGGTTTGAGTGTCAAGGTAGAAAGGATCCTTGATAATGGATTCTTGATTCCGAACCTCATGGACCATCCCTGCTTCGGATCAGGTGTTGCAGGACTGATTGACCGACTTGGCTGACGTCATTTTTATGGTGAGCAATCCTGCGCAGAAGATGTCAGGATCATCACCGCTCAATCGACTGGGGAGTTCTGCCCCGGTCATTACAACCTGATGGCTTCCAGCTGACAGGACTCAGCCATCTTCTGGTTGATCGTGATACCCCCAAGGGGATTCGAACCCCTGTCGCCTCCGTGAAAGGGAGGTGTCCTAGGCCTCTAGACGATGGGGGCGAGGCCACGGAGCAGGGGCGTTTGAAGGCGCCGCTTCCGTTCCATGGACGCTACGGGTCGGAGTGTCCCTTCGTCAAGGCGAGGCCTGGCTGGGGGAGTTCTGTCCTGACCACACCGGAACGGTGAAGTGGAAGCAGGCTCCTTCACCGGGCTCGGAGACCACCCAGATCCGTCCGCCATGCACTTCAACGATGCGGCGACAAACGGAGAGTCCCACTCCGAACCCAGACGTGGTGCCCGAGGTCTGAGGCAGCCGTACCCGCTCCAGGAAGATCCGCTCCTGCTCTCCGCGGGGAATTCCCGGACCTGTATCACAGACACTCACCTGAACCCATTGACTGGTGCGGTGCAACAGCGAAAGAGTCACCGCGCCGTCATCAGGGGTGAATTTCAACGCGTTCTCCAGCAGATTCAGAAGCACCTGGCGCATGCGCCGTTGATCGGCAAACACATCCGGCAGGTCGGCGGGAATGTCGGTGATCAGGCGCAGGTTCCGCCCCACCCACAGTTTCTCCAGCTCCAGGATCGCCTCCGCGGTCACCGGCGCCAGGTCCAGCCGCTGGGGGTTGAAGAGAGCTTCCCAGCGGGTGGTGCCCACTTCCAGGAGGTCCTTGGAGAGATGCTCGATGTCATCGAGGCGGCGGTCGAGCACATCCCGGCAGCGGGTGTTGTTGATGTGCCCGAGCTGCAGGCTCTGCAGGGCCAGCTTGGCGGCAGTGAGAGGGGTGCGCAGCTCATGGGCCACCATGCGCAGCAGCCTCTCCTGAACCCGCAGGCGCTCGATCAGGGTTTCGTTCTCCTGACGCAGCACCAGCACCTGATCTTCCAGCTGCAGCTCCCGCTGGGTGCGGCTGCCATCCATTTCCGCGGGCCGCAGGCTCATGCCCAGATCGCTGACCACCTCCAGCTGCTGCCAGCGCGGCAGCCAGCCCTTCAGCTGATCCAGGACGGCATTGCCAGCCAGCACCTGGCGAGGGGGGGGCTCCAGTTTCACCAGGGCCGGGGTGGCCACCAGCCGGTGCAGCTCCAGCAGCTCGGGGCGCAAGGCTGGATTGGCCAGCTCCAGGGCCACATCGAAGCCGCAGTCGCAGGTTTCGAGGTAGTTGAGGACTCCACCCAGATCGGCGGAAGCGAGATGGTGGGGGGCCGCCACCAGCAGCAGCTTGAGCGGCCGGCGCCTGGCCGGGAGGGGCCCTTGTGCCGTTGTGCCGGAGTCGGCTTTCCCCGCTTCAGGCACCTTGGCGGCAGGCAAGATCGTGGAGATCACCTTATGGCGTCGAACGCTGGCCCGAGAGCTGGCTATGACGAGCCTGTCAATCGACCCACCGACGATCTCCCCATCCCATGACCCCATCCACGGAACGGGTGCCGCTGGACCCTTCCGGGCCGCCGAGGCGTGACCCCCAGGGGAGCCGCATCCAGCTGGACAGCAGCCTGCGCCGCTGGTTCTCGCGCAACCTCGGGCTCTGGCGGTCCCGCCGCATCTATTTCTTCCGTGGCGAGGATGAGCCCCTGCGCCTCGACCTTCTGCTGCGGATCGAAACGTACGAGCAGCCGGTGGAGGGGGAGGCGGCCTACCGCTTCAGCTGGACACCCGAGCAGGACTTCGGCTTCTACGAGCGGAAGCCCCAGTACCAGCGCGAGGGCAGCCTTGAGGCCTACCTCTGCGGTCACCAGCTGCGGCGCAGCCGGGGGTATCTCGTGGAACAGCCGATGCGCTCCCAGATCCGCCAGGTGGATGAGCACCAGATGATCTTCGAGTCGCAGCACCAGGGCTGGGACATCGAGCAGCACATCCGGCTGATCGATCAGGACCGCATCCGGGCCTGCTCGATTTTCTCCTGGCGGGATGGTGAGCTTGATATCACCGAGACGCATCATGAGATCAGGCTGGAGGGGCCCGGCGATCCGCTCCCTGCCGATTGAAGTTCGTGCCCCGGTGCATCAGCATGGAGCCTGTTGAACACGCTCTCCTTGCGCCTCACGCACTGCCTCCACCGACTCCTGTTGCTGGCTGGCGCACTCATCATTCCCGCCGTTTCCGCTGCCGCCCCCGCCCTGGCGGCACCCGCCACTGAAAGCGAGATGTCGCTTTACAGCAGAATCGCCTCCGTCAATGTCTGCATTGCCCGCGGTGCCGGCGTCGAGTTCGACAAGGCGGCGAGCATCGCCGGTGAAACGATCGCCCAGCTGATCAAGGGTCAGCATGACGGTCAGATCAAGCAGGTGGGCTCCAAGGCTCTCACGATCGAGGAGCTGCGGCGCGGTTCGGTGAACTCCGCGGTGATCGGTGCCGTCGAGCTCTGCCCCAAGGAAGTGCCGCCTGATGTGGTCAAGAAGGTGACTGACGCCCTCAAGCAGCAGGGAGGCAAGTAACCCCTCAAGGGAGACGATGCTGGCCGGAGGCGGACGCATCCGTACATATCCGGCCCAGCTGCAGTTGCAGTTCAGGCGGTCCTGGTGGCTTTGCTGATGGCATCCCTTCGGGGCTGTCCTCCAGCTTGATCACCATGACCGTCCTCATTCAGCGTCTTCCCCTGCTGCTCGCTGCCGGGGTCTGTGGCCTCGCCGCCGCGATGCCGGCCGCCGTCTCCGCCCAGGAGGCCTACTACGGGGGCTATCAGGGCTACCAGCTGCCTTCGGATCGCTACCCGGTGTCCCGCGGTTATGTCGTGACTCCGGTCCGCAACTGGCCACCCGCTCCCTATCAGGACTACAGCAGCCAGGTCCCCAGCGGCAGCAATCCCTACGGCCAGCCGGCGCCCACCACCTGGGAGGAGGCCCAGGCCCTCCAGCAGCGCTGCTCGATCGGCCGGCTCGTGGGCGGCGTGATCGGCGGCGGCATCGGCTACGCCGCCTCCCGCGATGACGGCCGCACCTGGGCGGTCCCCCTGGGGGCCCTGCTCGGATCCCAGGTGGGCTGCAACGCCGGTCAGGGTCGAGGCCCCCTGCCCTGGTGAGCGGGGAGCCAGGATCAGGGGGCCTTCTTCCCCTGGCCTGATGAGCGTCGTGCGGCTGGCCGACTATCGGCCCTTCCCCTTCCGGCTTGAGCGCACCGATCTGACGGTGCGCCTGTTCGGCGAGGAGGCCCTGGTGGAGTCCACCCTGTCGCTGGCGCCCCTTGCGGCCGGCGAACCGCTGGTGCTGCGCGGTGAGGGTTTGGATTTGCTCTCCCTGGGCCTCGACGGCCGGCCCGTGGCGCTCGATGAGATCGGGCGTGACGGCGACGCTTACATCCTCTCGAGTACTCCCGCGCAGCCGTTTCGCCTGACCAGCGTTGTGCGCCTGCATCCCCGTGCCAACACGAGCCTCGAGGGGCTCTATGCCAGCGGCGGCATGGTGACCACCCAGTGCGAAGCGGAGGGGTTCCGCCGCATCACCCTCCATCCCGATCGTCCCGATGTGCTCAGCCTCTTCCAGGTGCGCATCGAGGCGGAGCGCGGCCTCTTCCCTGTCCTGCTCTCCAACGGCAACTGCATCGAGCAGGGAATCCTGCCGGCCCTGGCCGGCGGGGAGGAGCGGCACTATGCGGTCTGGGACGATCCCTTCCCCAAGCCGTCCTATCTGTTCGCCCTGGTGGCCGGGGTGCTCGAGGAGGTCCGTGACACCTTCACCACCGCCAGTGGCCGCACGGTGCAGTTGCGCCTGCATGTGGAGCCTGGCGATGCTCCCTACACGGCCCATGCCATCAGTTCACTGAAGCGCTCGATGGCCTGGGATGAGACGGTCTATGGGCTGGAGTACGACCTCGATGAGTACAACATCGTCGCCGTGCGCCATTTCAACATGGGCGCGATGGAGAACAAGAGCCTCAACATCTTCAACTCAAAACTGGTGCTGGCCGATGCCGCCACGGCTACCGATGCCGAACTGGAGCGGATCGAGAGCGTGATCGCCCATGAGTATTTCCACAACTGGACAGGCAACCGCATCACCTGCCGAGACTGGTTCCAGCTCTCTCTCAAGGAAGGGCTCACCGTGTTCAGGGATCAGAGCTTCACAGCAGATCTGCATGCACCGGCACTGAAGCGGATTGAGGATGTGGCGATGTTGCGCAACACCCAGTTCCGCGAAGATGCTGGCCCCACCGCTCATCCAGTGCAGCCGGATCATTATCAGGCGATCGATAACTTCTACACCACCACAATTTATGAAAAAGGCGCCGAGGTGATTCGCATGCTGCACACCCTCCTTGGCCCGGACACCTTCATGCGTGGCATGGCCATCTACGTTCAGCGCCATGACGGCACGGCCGCCACCTGTGACGACTTTGTGCAGGCCATGCAGGATGCCGCTGCCAAGGCCGGAGATTCCGACCAATCCGGGACCAGCGAGTTCTGCTTCGACCAATTCCGTCGCTGGTATCACCAGGCGGGAACGCCCCGACTTGAACTGCAGCGCCACTGGGATGAGGATCGGGGCCGTCTCTCGCTGACCATCCGGCAGCACACCCCGGCCACCCCGGGCCAGCCTGACAAGCTGCCGCTTGTGATTCCCCTGGCGATCGGGGCGGTGGACCAGGCCGGTGAGCCCCTGCTGCTGCAACGCCCCGGCGAAACCGCCGCCAGCGCCGAGGACGCCAGCCTCGAGCACTCCTGGGGGCCGCTCACACGGCTGCTGGTGATCGATCAGGCCGAGCAGACCGTGGTCTTCGAGGACTTCGAGCCCCACAGTCACCCGCCGGCCCTGTCCGTGCTGCGCCGCTTCTCCGCTCCGGTGCAGCTGGAGTTCGAGCGCACGCATGCGGAACTGCTGCATCTGCTCAGCTGCGACGGCGAGCCCCTGGCCCGTTGGGATGCCGGCCAGGAGCTGCTTCGGCAGGTGGTGCTGTGCCGCGCCGGAGGAGCCGCGGATGAGGCCCTTGAGGATGGTCTGGTGGCCGCCTTCGAGCGGATCCTGCTGGAGGGCACGCTCAGCGACGGCAACCGCTGCGCCCTGCTGACGATGCCGGGGCTGGTCGAACTCGAAGCGGCCAGCGCTGAGCCTGATCCACCGGCACTGGATCTGGCGAGGAGGACCCTGCAGACCCGCTTCGGGGAAGCCCTGGCCGAACCCCTGGCGGCCTGCCTCGAGCGCTGCCGTCCCCAGTGGGGCCTGCCATGGCCCGAGGGTGTCGGCGATCGCCAGCTCACCGGGCTGGTCTGGGCCTGGCGGGCTGC
>NZ_JAYGIA010000053.1:0-13736 GCF_034931165.1 Synechococcus sp. BA-124 BA4
GGGCTGGAGCGCTCCGCCTGCCGCCGCTGGGTGGAGCGCCACGCCTCCAGGGAGGCCTTCGCCGAGCGGATCGAGACCTGGATCCAGGAGGGCCTGCCCCCGGCCTAGGTTCGCTGCGATCCAGGCTCCACCCGTGTCCCCGACCCCTTCCCGTTCCCCGGATGGGGGCCAATCCGCCCTCGGCCACTGGGCGGTCCTGGGCCTGATCCTGGTGCTGGGCCTCGCTCTGTTCGTCTGGCAGCTGGGCGCCACCGGGCTGGTGGATGAGACACCTCCCCTGTTCGCCGCTTCCGCCCGGGCCATGGCCGAAAGCGGTCAGTGGCTGATCCCCCACGTCAATGGACTGCCTCGCTACGACAAGCCGCCGCTGATCTACTGGCTGATGGCTCTGGGCTATGGACTCCCGGGCCAGGAGCAGTGGAACCCGCTGGGCACCTGGGCTGCCCGCCTGCCCTCGGCCCTGGCGGTGATCGCCGTGATGCTCAGCCTCGGGTCCACCCTTCTGCGCTGGCCCCAGGGCGGTGCAGGCGGGCTGCGTGCCGCCTGCACCGCCCTGGGTGCGGCCCTGGCCTTCGCCCTTTCACCGTTGATCCTGCTCTGGGGGCGGATCGCTGTCAGCGACGCGCTGCTCACCGGCTGTCTGGCCGTGTCTCTGCTGCTGTTCTGGCAGGCCTGGGCTGACCCCCGCCGAACGGTCTGGCCTGCCTGGATCGTGCTCGGGCTGGCGGTGCTCGCCAAAGGGCCGGTGGCGCTGGCTCTGGCGGGCCTGACCCTGCTGGGCTTCGGACTCAGTCAGCGCCGCCTGGGGTCGCTCTGGCGACGGCTGCGACCCCTGCCCGGACTGGCGCTCACGGCTCTGGTGGGTCTGCCCTGGTACCTGGCGGCCCTGGCGCTGGAGGGAGAGGCGTTCTGGACCAGCTTCTTCGGCTACCACAACCTGCAGCGCTTCACCTCGGTGGTGAACCACCACCTGCAGCCCTGGTGGTACTTCGGGGCGGTGCTGCTGGTGGCCGGCCTCCCTTTCTCACCCCTGCTCCTGCTGGGCCTGCTCAGGGCCCTGGGCCGTTGGTGGCGTCGCTGGAGCAGGCCGGCAGCTCCTGGCGTCGCACGGCATGACATGGCCGGTTCCCTGGCCAGTTACGCCGCCTGCTGGCTGTTGGCGGTGCTGATCTTCTTCACCCTGGCCGCCACGAAACTGCCCAGTTACTGGTTGCCGGCCACGCCGGCCGCCGGTCTGCTGATCGCCCTCACCGCCGCCGAGGGCAGCCGTGCCAGCCGCTGGGCTCTGGGGGCCTCGGTGGCGCTGATGGCCCTGCTCAGCGTGGTTCTGGCGCTCTCCCCCGGCTGGATTCCCCTGATCAGTGATCCGGAGATGCCGACCCTTCCGGGGGAGTTGCTGGCCAGTGGTCTTGTGCTGCGTGCGGCGGCCTGCTTCGCCCTCGCCACCCTGGCCGGTCTCTGGCTGTGCTGGAAGCCGACGCCTCGGCCCTGGGGGCTGGTGCCCGCCCAGCTGGCCCTGGTGCTCTTCCAGTTGCTGGCGGTCCTGCCGATGTGGAGTCTCGGGGACGGTGTCAGGGGGCTGCCGGTGCGGACCGTGGCCGGGCAGGTACGGCTGGCGCGACGGGGCGCCGAGCCCCTGGCGATGGTGGGCATCCTCAAGCCCTCGCTGCACTACTACACCCGCCAGGTCGTGCTCTACGAGGGCATCTCCCCCACCGCGCTCGTGAATCTGGCCGACCGCCTGGAGCGGGAACACCGCCAGGGGTTGAGCCCCAGCTCCCCTGAGGCCCAACCCACCGTGCTGGTGGTGATCGATCAGGGCACAGCCCAGGAACCCCACTGGCAGGGGCTGGATCCCGTCGAGCTGGGCCGCTCGGGGCTCTACCGGCTCTGGCGTCTCGATCGGACCCGTCTCCAGCGTCGGGCTGAGGAGCTGCGGGCCAGCGGGCTGACCCCGACCTGGCAGGAGCCGGTGCCGGAGCGCTACTGACCTTCGCTCTCCACCCGGTTGCGGCGGCAGAGACCGCAGTGCCCCCAGCGGGTCAGTTCACCGGCTGGGGCAGGGCTGCCACAGGCCGGGCAGATCCCCAGCCCGTGCACGTCAACCCGGCTGGGGTGGGCGGCCCAGACCCGGGCAATGTCCTCGCTTCCCGGGAGTCCGCCGGTCCTTGCCTGGTGCTGACGGAAGCGCAGGTCGCGGACGGGGAAACCGGCCCCGCGCAGGGCGCCCAGGAGCTGATGGCGGTTGTATCGCAGGGCCTGCAACCACTGAGGATGCTGCGCACCCACGGTCAGCACGCCGCCATGGAGGCTGAGGGGTCGGCAGTGGGGAGCGAGCTGGTCGCCGGCGATCCGAGGCCAGGCCTGCCAGAGGGCGGCCAGGCTGCCGGCCCGGCGCCACTCCTGCTGCATCTGCTCCAGACAGGAGCCCAGCGCCACGATCGGCGCGGGAGGTGCCGGCATCAGCACGCTCACGTTGCCGATCCGGCGCACCTGATCTCGCGGAGCCTTGGCCATGATCTGAGATTAGGAAGTGAGGGTGCGGGCAACCGTCCGTGGTGCTGCGGGCCACAGCGGCTACCCTCCGGGTTGCCCCCGCCTCGACCCATGGGCTTCTTCGACCGGCTCAGCCGCCTGCTGCGGGCCAACCTCAACGATCTGGTCAGCAAGGCCGAGGATCCCGCCAAGATCCTGGATCAATCCGTGGCGGACATGCAGTCCGACCTGGTGAAGCTGCGCCAGGCCGTGGCCACCGCCATCGCCAGCCAGAAGCGGATCCAGAACCAGGCCGAGCAGGCCGAGGCCCAGAGCCGCACCTGGTACGAACGCGCCGAGCTGGCCCTGAAGAAGGGTGAGGAGGACCTCGCCCGGGAAGCCCTCAGCCGCCGCAAGACCTATCAGGAGACGGCCACCGCCCTCAACAATCAGCTCAATGGCCAGGCCGGCCAGGTCGACACCCTCAAGCGCAGCCTCACGGCACTCGAGGGCAAGATCGCCGAGGCCAAGACCAAGAAGGACATGCTCAAGGCCCGTGCCCAGGCGGCCCAGGCCCAGGAGCAGCTTCAGAGTGCCGTCGGAAACCTCGGCACCAACTCCTCGATGGCCGCCTTCGAGCAGATGGAGGAGAAGGTGCAGGCACTCGAAGCCCGCAGCCAGGCTGCAGCGGAACTCGCTGGCGCCGATCTCGAAAGCCAGTTCGCGGCCCTTCAGGGGGGCAGCGATGTGGATGATGAACTCGCCGCCCTGCGCAACCGCCTCGAGGGCGGGGCCGCCGCCGAGCCGCTGCTGCCCGTCAACGCCGAACTGCCCAAGCTGGAGCCCGTTCAGGAGGCCCAGGTGGACGCCGAGCTCGAGGAGCTGAAGCGTTCGATCGACAAGCTCTGAGCGCGGAGGAGAAAGGCGATCCGCCAGGCGCACCGGTCCGGCTCCATACAATCCCTGCAGCTGAACCGGGTCCGTGGCCGTTGCTGTTTTCACCGATGCCAACTTCGAGGCTGACGTGCTCGCTGCCTCCGGCACGGTTCTGGTGGATGTCTGGGCCTCCTGGTGCGGCCCCTGCCGGCTGATGGCACCCCTGATGGACTGGGCCGCGGCTGAGTACGGGGACAGACTGCTGGTGGGCAAGCTCGAAGCCGACCCCAATCCCTCCACCCGCGACAGCCAGAAGATCCAGGGCCTTCCCACCCTCATCCTGTTCCGCGACGGCCAGGAACTCGCCCGCCATGAGGGAGCCATGGCCAAACCCCAGCTCAAGGCCTTCCTGGATGCCCATCTCTGAACGGGTCACCCGCCTGGGGCAGGGGGTCTTTGCCCGCAACGACCGCCGCAAGATCGCCTATGGCGAGAGTCTGCTGAATGCGGGGCTGCCCACAGGGCGGCCGCCGCTGCTGGATCTCTCCCTCGGCTCCACTGACCTGGCCCCGCCGCCGGTGGCCCTCGAGGCCATGGCCTCAGCCCTGCGCGAGCCCAGCAGCGCCTCCTACTGCCTCCATGGGGCCACCCTGCCGTTCCGGGAGGCGGTGGCGGCCTGGGCCCAGCGCCGCTTCGACGTCGCGGTCGACCCGGAGCGAGAGGTGCTGCTGCTGGTGGGGTCCCAGGAGGGGACGGCCCATCTGCCCCTGGCGGTGCTGAACCCAGGCGATCCGGCACTTCTGCTCGATCCTTACTACCCGTCCCACCGCGGTGGGATGCACCTGGCCTCGGCCAGCACCGAGTTACTGCCCCTGCGCGCCGATCAGGGCTGGAAGCCCCACTTCGAGGCCATCTCCCCGGCGGCCTGGGATCAGCTGAAGCTGTTGGTTCTCGGTTTCCCCCACAACCCCACCGCCACGGTGGGGGAACAGGCCTGGCTGGACAGGGCCGTCTCTCTGGCCCGACACCATGACGTCGTGCTCGCCCATGACAACCCTTATGTGGATCTGGCGCTCGACGGCGAGGCACCGGCGCTGCTGCGCAATCCCCACTGGCGCAGCTGCGGCATCGAATTCTTTTCCTTCTCCAAAAGCTGGTGCCTGGGGGGCTTCCGCCTCGCTTTCGCCATCGGCGCCGAGCCCCTGATCACCGCTTTGCGTCAGCTCAAGGGAGTGGTCGATTTCAACCAGTCGCTGGCCCTGCAGGCCGGGGCGATCGCAGCCCTGGAGGAGGCACCCGAGTGGCCCGCGAAGCTGCGGGAGGTGTACCGGCTGCGCCGGGATCGCATGGCAGCGGCCCTCGAGGCCCAGGGCTGGTCCCTGCAGCGGCCCACGATGGCGCTCTACCTCTGGCTGGGTCTTCCGGAGGTTGCTCGGGCACGGGGTCTCGATTCGGAGT
The DNA here is from genome assembly GCF_034931165.1 of Synechococcus sp. BA-124 BA4. Classification (NCBI taxonomy): domain Bacteria; kingdom Bacillati; phylum Cyanobacteriota; class Cyanophyceae; order Synechococcales; family Synechococcaceae; genus Synechococcus; species Synechococcus sp. BA-124 BA4. The sequence goes on from NZ_JAYGIA010000053.1 coordinate 4,810, forward strand.
CGTTCTGCGCGGCCCTGCTGGAAGCCACCGGCGTGGCCCTGACCCCCGGCAATGGCTTCGGCCCCAGCGGTGAGGGCTGGATGCGGCTGGCACTGGTGCACCCGGTGGAGGAGCTGGAAGCGGGGGCCGAGCGGATCGGAGGGTGGCTGCGACGTCTCGATGGGGCGCTGAGCCCCAGCCGTTGAGAACAACGTGATCGGCCGGATTCAGGCGGCACGTCTCCAGCAGGGTGCCCGGCCGCTGAGGGCCACGGCGCCGCGGCTGCCCTGGCGGCTCCTGTGGTGGCCCTGCTGCGGCAGCACCGAGCAGAGGCTCGACCAGGTGCTGGCCTCCGGCGGTCAGGCTCCTGTGGCGCTGCTGGCCGGCCACCAGCGGTTCGGCCATGGCCAGCGGGGCCGGCCCTGGATCTCACCGCCGGGCGGGGTGTGGCTCAGCGCAGCCCTTCCCTGGCCTGAGGAACCCGCCACCGGTGCGGCACTGGGGCTGGGTGTGGCGGTGGGACTGGCCCTGCAGCTCGAAGCACTGGGCCTGACCGTGCAGCTCAAATGGCCGAACGATCTCCTGGTGGAGGGGCGCAAGCTGGCGGGCCTGCTGCCGCGCCTCAGCCTGCGTGGGGCCACGATTCGTCTGGCTCGGGTGGGGGTGGGTCTCAATGGACACAACAGGGTGCCGCCCGGGGCGATCAGCCTGCGCGAAGCTCTCGGGCGTCGTACCGCGGCCAGCGATGTGCCGTGCCTGGCGGCTCGCGTGCTCACCGCACTGGAATGGGCGGTGTCCAACAGCACCGACGCCGAGTTGGTGCGCAACCTGGCTGAACGGCGCCTGCTGGTGCCCGCGGAGGGGGTGGCCTATCGCCAGGACCGCTGGAACGTGGAGGGCCTGAGCGTGGATGGGGGTCTGCTGCTGAGTCGCGCTGACGAGCGGATCGTGCTCAGGCGCAGCTTCTGAGCCCTTCGCTGGCAGGGGTCAGTTGTGCGGCTGAACACTGACGGTCTTCCTTAAGCTCCTGCTGATGAGCTCGAATTCCGGTTTGCGTCGCTACCCCTGGCCTTCCCGCCTGCTGCTGGGCTCGCTGGTGCTGGCATCGGCCCCCCTGAGCCTGGCCCAGTTGCAGCCTCCGGCCGAGTTGGTGGCCCCTGTGGAGCCGCCCGCCCCAGCCGCATCTCCGACCCCGCCGCCCCCGGTGGAGGCTCCGCAGGCGCCAGCTCCCCGTGCCCTGTCCCCTCGCCCGGCCGATCCCCCGGCAGCCCTGAAGCCGAGCTTCGACCGGGTTCCCCAGGCCAGGACCCGTCGCTTTGATCAGTCGCTGGATGAACTGGTGCGCCAGGGGATCGTCACCCCTGCCGAGCGCAGCAGAGTCCAGTCCTCCGGTGCCCTGCGGCCCGCTCAGCTGCCGGCCCATCAGCAGGCCTGCAGCAGTGGGGCTCTCTCCGAGCAGGAGTGCCGCACCGGGGTGTCCGTGCGCTGGCGCGGGCGCAATCCCCTCGAGGCGGAACTGCTCGAGGATGGCGGCACGTCCAGCGGAGCTCTGATGGCCGGCATGGGCCGCCTCGGCAGTGACGGCATGCCCCTCCCGCCGATCACCGTGCCTGTCTCGGCGCTTCTCTCCGGTGCCGGCGGCAGTTTCCGCCTCAGTGATGTCTTCGGTGTCACCCCCCGCCCTGCCCCCCTGGCAGGCAATGGCAACCGCGGGCTACTCTTCCCCCTGATCGGCTCCGCCGTCACCACCAGCGGCTTCGGCTGGCGCCTGCATCCGGTGCTGGGCAGCTGGCTGATGCACGCCGGGAAGGACCTGGCGGCTCCGGAAGGCACTCCCGTGGTGTCAGCCCTCTCCGGGCGGGTGGTGAGCAGTGGTGTGGCGGGCGGCTATGGACTGGCGGTTGAGATCGAGCACAGGAACCCCCTGCGCCGCACGCTCTACGGGCACCTCTCTGAGCTGTACGTCAAAGAAGGGGAACTGGTGAAGCAGGGAGCGGTGATCGGACGGGTGGGCAGCACCGGCCTGAGCACGGGTCCGCACCTCCACTTCGAACTGCGGCTGCCGGAGAATGGCGGCTGGGTGGCCGTTGATCCGGGCATGCTCGATCCCGGTGGTTCGGAGGTCGGTGGCCCCGATGCCATCGCCCTGCTGATGGGCCAGCTGCTGCAGAGCCTGGAGCGGCCTGTGGCCCCGGCCCAGACGGCAGGCTGATCTGCTGGCGGATTCTGGGTCCGTCGATTCAGTCAGCGATGCGGCCGTCGCGGAAATGAACCACGCGCTGGGCCCGTGCGGCCACGTCGTCCTCGTGGGTGACCAATACCACCGTCATGCCCTGGCGATGGAGATCATCGAAAATCTCCAGCACCTCCTGGGTGGTGTGCGAATCGAGAGCACCGGTGGGCTCATCGGCCAGCAGCAGGGCCGGCTGGTTGATGATCGCCCGGGCCACTGCCACCCTCTGCTGCTGTCCCCCTGAGAGTTCGTTGGGCTTGTTGCGCAGGCGCTGGGCCAGCCCCACCCGTTCCAGGGCCGCCACGGCCCGTTCGCGACGCTCCCTGGCGGGAATGCCGGCATAGACCATCGGCAGGATCACATTGTCGAGCGCACTCATCTGCGGCAGCAGGTGGAATTGCTGGAACACGAAGCCGAGACTGCGGTTGCGCAGGTCCGCGAGGGCGTCGTCATCGAGTTGCTCCACTGGAATCCCCCGCAGCAGGTAGGTGCCGGAGGTGGGGCGATCGAGACAGCCAATGATGTTCATAGCTGTACTTTTCCCCGACCCGGAGGTGCCCATCACGGCGAGATAGTCTCCCGGCTGGACGGTGAGGCAGAGGTCGTCGAGGGCCCTCACCTCCGTATCTCCGGATCCATAGATCTTGGTGATGTGCTCGAGGCGAGCCACAGGTTCTCCCTGTGGCACCGGACTGGGGCCGGGACGAGTTGACGTGACTGGGGCGCCCTGTCCGCTCATCCCAGGGCGGCGGCGGCGGATTCACTGGCCGCGATGGCGTGCTGCAGCATCGGCGTTCCCGACACAGCCGCATTGGCCCAGGTGAACAACGGATTGGAGAGGATTCCACCGATGGCGGTCACCAGCACGCAGCCCACCAGAGCGGCCCTCAGGGGTTGCATCCCAGCGAGGCTCCAACTGATCTCCGGATAGGCCTTCACCACATCCGAGGCTTCCTGGGGTTCCTTCACCACCATCATCTTGATCACGGAGATGTAGTAGTAGATCGACACCACCGACGTGATCAGGCCGACCACCACCAGGAGGTATTGCTGGTCGGCCCAGCCGGCGAAGAAGAGATAGATCTTGCCGAAGAAACCGAGCATCGGGGGGATTCCGCCCAGGGAGAGCAGGCAGAGGCTCAGCCCCAGAGTGATGAGGGGATCCTTCTGATACAGACCGGCGTAATCCGAGATGCGGTCGCTGCCGGTGCGCAGGGAAAAGAGAATGATGCAGGCGAAAGCGCCCAGGTTCATGAACAGATAGGCCGCCATATAGAGCACCATCGCGGCGTAGCCATCCTCGGTGCCGCAGACCAGCCCGATCATCACGAATCCGGCCTGACCGATGGAGCTGTAGGCCAGCATGCGCTTCATCGAGGTCTGCGCCAGGGCCACCACGTTGCCCAGGGTCATGCTCAGGACCGCCAGCACCGTGAACAGCACCTTCCACTGGGCATCGAAGCTCTCGAAGCAGCCCACCAGCAGCCGCAGGGCCAGGGCGAAACCGGCCGCCTTGGAGCCCACCGACAGAAACGCGACCACGGGGGTCGGTGAGCCCTCATAGACATCCGGGGTCCATTGGTGGAAGGGCACTGCCGCGATCTTGAAGGCCACCGTGGCGAGCACGAACACCAGGGCCAGGGCCGTGACGGGAGTGGCGCTGGTCTGCAGGGCCAGGCCGACGGCCTCCAGGCTGGTTTCGCCGCCGGTGAGGCCATAGAGGAGCGAGGCGCCGTAGAGGAACACCGCCGCGGCGGCTGAGCCAACGAGGAGGTACTTGAGGGCCGCTTCCCCGGACCGGGCATCCCTCTTCATGTAGCCGGAGAGCAGGTAGCTCGAGACCGAGAGGGTTTCCAGAGAGATGAAGATGCTCACCAGATCGGTGGCGCCGCAGAGGAACATCGCCCCCAGGGTTGCCGCCAGCAGGATCGCGGCGTACTCCCCGACCGGTGTTCCGCTGCGTTCGACGTAGCGCCAGCTGATCAGCAGGGAGAGCAGGGTGGAGGCGGCCACGACTCCGCGGAAGGCGACCGCCAGGTTGTCGGCCAGGAAGGAGCCAAGGAACGAGGGCTCCAGGGGAGCGTTCCACTGCAGGGCCAGCAGGACCAGGGCCGTGCCCAGGCCCCCGTAGCAGATGGGCGGAACCCAGCGGCTGGCGGCCTCCTCCCCGGCCAGATCCACCAGAAGGCAGGCCAGGAGGGCCACGAGCACGGCGGTCTCGGGAGCGATGGCGCCGGCGTTGAGCTGCAGGGCCGTGATGACCGGGGCTCCTCCACCGGCCAAGGCGCAAAACACCGACATCACTGGTCTATGGCAGGGCGTGATGGTGCGGACTGTAGCCGCGATGGCAGGGCGTGTTGGGCAGCCGCTTCGGCAGGGCGGCCCCCCGATGCGATAAAGAGGGAACCGGTTCATGCCTGCCTGTGGCGCACACGCTGGTCATCGTCGAGAGCCCCACCAAGGCCCGCACCATCCGCGGCTATCTGCCGAAGGATTTCCGGGTCGAGGCGTCGATGGGACACGTGCGTGACCTGCCCAACAACGCCAGTGAGATTCCGGCGGCCCACAAGGGCGAGAAGTGGGCCAACCTCGGCGTCAACACCGCCCACCAGTTCGAACCGCTCTACGTGGTTCCGAAGGACAAGAAGAAAGTCGTCAAGGAGCTGAAGGAGGCCCTCAAAGGTGCCGATCAGCTGCTGCTGGCCACGGACGAGGACCGGGAGGGGGAGAGCATCAGCTGGCACCTTCGCGAGCTTCTGAACCCCAAGGTGCCCGTGAAGCGGATGGTGTTTCACGAGATCACCAAGGAGGCCATCGGCCGCGCCCTCGAGGAGACCCGCGACCTCGACATGGAGCTCGTCCATGCCCAGGAGACCCGCCGCATCCTGGACCGGTTGGTGGGGTACACCCTCTCGCCCCTGCTCTGGAAGAAGGTGGCCTGGGGGCTTTCCGCCGGCCGGGTGCAGTCGGTGGCGGTGCGGCTGCTGGTCCAGCGGGAGCGTGCCCGCCGGGCCTTCCGCAGCGGGTCGTACTGGGATCTCAAGGCCCGCCTGGAGCACGACGGCAGCGCTTTCGAGGCCAGGCTCACCCATGTCGGCGGCGAGAAGATCGCCGGCGGCTCGGATTTCGATGAAACCACCGGAGCCCTCAAGGCCGGCAGCAAGGTGCGCCTGCTGGAGGAATCGGAAGCCCGCAGCCTGCGCGAAACGGTGCTCAGCCAGCCCTGGCGGGTGGCTGAGGTGGAAGCCAAGCCCACCACACGCAAGCCGGTGCCGCCCTTCACCACCAGCACCCTGCAGCAGGAGGCCAACCGCAAGCTGCGCCTCTCGGCCCGCGACACCATGCGCACCGCCCAGGGCCTCTACGAGCGTGGCTTCATCACCTACATGCGCACCGACTCGGTGCATCTCTCCGATCAGGCGATCAATGCCGCCCGCGCCTGCGTCAGCGAGAAGTACGGTGCCGAGTATCTGAGCCCGGCGCCCCGGCAATTCACCACCAAGGCCCGCAACGCCCAGGAGGCCCACGAGGCGATCCGCCCCTCCGGTGACGCCTTCCGCACCCCCAGGGACACTGGCCTGGACGGCAAGGATCTGGCTCTCTACGAACTGATCTGGAAGCGGACCGTGGCCTCCCAGATGGCCGAGGCGCGGCTGACGATGCTGAGCGTGGAGCTGAAGGTGGCGGACGCCAGCTTCCGCGCCAGCGGCAAGCGCATCGATTTCCCCGGGTTCTTCCGGGCCTATGTGGAGGGCAGCGACGATCCCGAGGCCGCCCTCGAAGGCCAGGAGGTGCTTCTGCCGTCCCTCGCCGTCGATGACCGGCCCGAGTGCGCGGGCGTGGAAGCCCTCGGCCACCAGACCCAGCCGCCGGCGCGCTACAGCGAGGCCGCGCTGGTCAAGATGCTGGAGAAGGAGGGCATCGGCCGCCCATCCACCTACGCCAGCATCATCGGCACGATCATCGATCGGGGATACGCCACCCTCGCGGGGAATGCCCTGACTCCCAGCTTCACGGCCTTTGCCGTGACCGCTCTGCTGGAGGGCCATTTCCCCGATCTGGTGGACACCAGCTTCACCGCCAGGATGGAGTCGAGCCTGGACGAGATCTCCACCGGCAAGCTGGAGTGGCTCCCCTACCTCACGGACTTCTACAAGGGTGAGAAGGGCCTGGAGACCCAGGTGCAGCAGCGGGAGGACGACATCGACCCCACCGTCTCGCGCACGATCGAGCTGGAGGGGCTGCCCTGCGTGGTGCGGATCGGCCGCTTCGGTGCCTATCTCGAGGCCAGGAAGGTGGGCGATGACGGCAGCGAGGAGCTGATCAAGGCCACCCTGCCCCAGGAGATCACTCCGGGAGAACTTGACGGTGAGCAGGCCGAGCTGATCCTGCGCCAGAAGAGCGAAGGCCCGGAATCGATCGGCGTCGATCCGGAAACCGGCGACGCGATCTACCTGCTCTTCGGTCAGTACGGCCCGTACCTCCAGCGGGGCCAGGTCAGCGACGAGACACCCAAGCCGAAGCGGGCATCCCTTCCCAAGGGCATCAAGCCCGAGGAGCTCAGCCTTGAGGATGCCCTCGGCCTGCTGCGGCTGCCGAGGTTGCTGGGGGAGCACCCCGAAGGCGGCAAGGTGCAGGCGGGGCTGGGGCGCTTCGGTCCCTATGTGGTGCATGACAAGGGCAAGGGCGAAAAGGATTACCGGTCGCTCAAGGCCGAGGACGATGTGCTGATGGTGGGCCTCTCTCGGGCCCTGGAGCTGCTGGCCATGCCCAAGCGTGGGCGGGGCGGTCGCACGGCCCTGAAGGATCTGGGCACCCCCGAAGGAGCGAGCGAACCCGTCCAGGTCTTCGATGGCCCCTATGGCCTCTATGTGAAGCAGGGCAAGGTCAACGCCTCCCTGCCCGAGGGCACCGGCTCCGAGGACATCACCCTGGAGCAGGCCGTGGCGTTGCTGGCGGCCAAGGCCAGCAGCGGCAAGGGCAAGACCGGCAGGACCGCCAAGGCCGGCACAACGAAAGCCGCCGCCACCAAGGCCACCACCGCGTCGAAGGCCAAGCCCAAAGCTCAACCCAAGCCCAAAGCCGACGCCGCCGGCAAACCCAAGAGTCCCACCACCACCAAGACTGGCCGCCCCAGGGCCAGCGCGGTGCGGATCATCCAGGCCGGCCAGGGCTGATGCCCCTCGCCCGTGGTCTGAGCCTGGTGGGGTTGGCGGCCGTCCTGACCACCTCCCTGGCCGCCTGCAGCGGCACACCCCTGGGTGAGCGACTCTCCGGCAGCTTCGGGACACCGGCCACGCCCGCGGCCGCAGGCACGGCCTCCGGATCTTCAGGGGCCGGCCCGGTCGGCGGACCAGCCGCCGCGACGTCTCCGTCGACGTCGTCTCCGTCCACTGCGCTGCCTGCGCCTTCCCCGCCGGCGGCTGCGGCTCCTGCCAGCGGTGCGGCCAAGCCTGATGGGGCTGTCGCCTCCAGGCCCGTCAAGCCGACCGCCGGCTCCGCCGCCTACCGGATCACCATCAAGCTGCCTGGGGCTGACCCCTCCGCCCCCGCCGAGGCGGTCACCGAGGCCCTGCGGGCCGCTGGGGTGAGCTTCGAAGTGGAGACGATCGAGCGGATGCCCGCCGATGGGGGCCGCTCCGCCGCTGCCGCAGGCACCAGCCCCGCCGCCCCAGACTCCAGCCCCGCCCCGGCCCCCCGCTGAGTTCCTCTGTGGTGCCTCCGTCGTCTCCCAACACCAGCCTCAGCCGCCGCCAGGCCCGTCAGCTGGTGGAAACCGCCTATCTGGCCTCCGCCACCGCCCTGCTCTGGGCAGGGCTCTACTACCTGCCCGTGGGCGGAGCCCTGTTCCGCCTCGCCCTGCCCCTGCCTCTGGCCCTGCTCCAGGTGCGTCAGGGCTGGAGGCCCGGCTGGGAGGGGGCGGTGGTGGCGTCGCTGCTGCTGGTGGCGCTGATGGGCCCGATCCGGGGCCCCCTGGTGCTGTTCCCCTACGGACTGCTGGCCCTGTGGCTGGGCTGGGGCTGGGGTGCACGCCGCAGCTGGTGGCTCACCTGGGGCGTGGGCCTGCTGATCGGCAGTGCCGGCTTTCTGGTGCGGGTCGCCGTGCTCTCCGTGCTGCTGGGGGAGAATCTCTGGGTGCTGATCACCGCCGCCGCCGCCGGCGTCCTCGAGCGACTCAGCTCAGTGCTCAACCTTGGAGTCGGCCCTGACCTGCTGCAGGTGCAGCTGATGGCTCTGGTGCTGGTGCTGGTGCAGAACCTGATCTACGTTCTCGCCCTGCATGCTGTGGCGTACTGGATCTTTCCCCGGCTGCAGGCCCCGATCAGTGAACCGCCGCCTCTGTTGCGTTCCCTGGTGGCGCTCGATCCCCTCTGATTCCCCTTGATCAGCCTCTGCGGTGACCCCGACCAGGCCCGACGCTGGTGCGAACGCCTGGCGCGCGACTGGCCCGCCAGTCAGGTGCTGGTGCTGCTCGCCGGGACCGACACTGCGGCGGTGCCGGGAATCTCCGCGGCCGGAGCCACCCCTGAGGTGCGGCTGGGCACCGCCGCAGCCGACGCCGAGCTGCTCCTGCTCGGTCCGTCAGGGCAGCGCCCCCATGCCCTGCCGCCGCTGCCTGCCGGGGTCAGCCCGGCCCTGATTTCCCATGTGGTCTGCCGGGAGCTGGCCCTGGTGCCCCTGGTGGCCGACCTGGGCTGCGCGGTGGCCCCGGAGG
>NZ_JAYGIA010000054.1:0-13632 GCF_034931165.1 Synechococcus sp. BA-124 BA4
AGTAGGCACCGAGTTCAGTGCTGTTCAAGCCGGCGGTCTCCAGCACCACCATGAACTTGTCGGCCGGGCCCCAACCTTCAGGGTCCTTCTGAGTGGCAGGCACCACCTCCCCCTGCAGACGCCAGGCATTCCGGGGCGATCAGGTCATCGTGCGGCAGTAGCTTGATGTATTCACCGCTGGCTTCGGCCAGGCAGCGATTCCAGTTTCCCTCGGGCCCGAGGTTGTCTTGATTCACGAGGCAGCGCAAACGCGGGTCCTCGGCGTACTTCCGCACCCGGGCAACCGTGTCGTCCCCCGAGCAATCGTCCACGACAACAAGCTCGAAGTCCGTGAAAGTCTGCGACAGCACGGACTGGATGGCTGCCTCCAGAAAATCCCCGCCTCGCCAGGTGGGAATGCAGATGGAGACGCGAGGGGAGGGCATGGAGGCGGATGCGGTTGAGCTGAACAATTCCGTGCTATGCGAGCATCAACCATACCCGCCGGGTAGTCTGGGAGATCTTCGAGCACTGCTCTCGCCTCCTGAAACATCCCGCAACGAGTATTTGCGAACACGGCCCGGGCCTGGGATGTGCTTCCGTGGCCCGCTGTAACCTTGAAGCTTTCGAATACTCATCAGCCCCGCCACGTCCGGCAGGGCGCTCTGGCTCAGCATCACACCCATGTCCGCCATCCAGACCCTCGGCAACCGCCTTCGCCAATGGGCAGATCGTGCCAACCTGGGGCTCACGCCGCCCCAGGAGCACCGCGTGCACCTCGATGCCGCCATGGCCTGGCTCAAGCGCGCCCAGGACGCCACCCCCGACGCCGGGGTGGCCCAGACCTGGCTGATCCGCTACCAGAAGTGGGCGCCGTCCTACCCCGAGACCACCGGCTACATCATCCCCACGTTCTACCGCTACGCGGCCCTGGCGGGCGACGATGACGCGCGTCGCCGCGCCCGCGCCATGGCCGACTGGGAGTGCGAGATCCAGCACCCTTCAGGTGGCGTGCTCGCCGGCGCGCTGGGCGACTCCGACCAGCCCACCATCTTCACACCGGGCAGGTGTTGTTCGGCTGGGTACGGGCCTTTGAGGAGGAGGGCGACGAGCGCTACCGCGAGGCTGCCGTGCGCGCCGCCACCTGGCTGTGCGACGTCATGGATGCAGACGGCTGCTGGCGCAAGTGGGGTTCGCCCATGACCGGCAAGCAGGTCAACACCTACAACACCCGCTCGGCCTGGGGCCTGGCCCGGGTGCACCAGATCACCGGGGAGCAGCGCTTCCTCGACGCGGCGGTGCGCAACTGCGACTGGGCCATGACCCAGCGCAACCCCGTGGGCTGGCTGACGGAGAACTGCCTGCAGGACAACTCCCAGCCCTTCGTGCACACCATCGCCTATGCCATGCGGGGTCTGATGGAAGTGGGCGCGTACGCCCAGCGCGAGGACCTGCTCCTCGCCGCCCGCCAGATTGGCGATGCCCTGCTCGGCGCCCTGCCGGAGAACGGCATGCTGCCCGGCCGCTTCGACGAGCGCTGGCGCCCCACCGTGAAGTGGTCCTGCCTCACCGGCGACGCCCAGATCGCCATCAACTGGGGCCGGCTGCATCAGATCACCGGGGAAGCGAAGTACCGCGAGGCGGCCAGCCGCATCATCGGCTTCGTCAAGCGCACCCAGAAGCTCGCCGGCCCCGAACCCGAGCTTGGCGCCATCCGTGGCTCCCACCCCGTGGACGGCGGCTACCACCCCTGGCAGTGCCCCAACTGGGCCACCAAGTTCTTCGCGGATGCGGTGATGCTGGATCTTGCGAATACGGGCGGGGCAGAGTACGTCATCTCGGCTAGGACGTACCTCGGCGCACCGTAGCCTCAGCACAAGACAAGGCAGTGACGGATTCAGGCTGTAATGGGAACTTCCCGGGTGAGCTAACTCGCCTTACAGGGCTGGAGCACGCAGGTATTCGCCCGCCCTCGCGTGGCCCCCTTCGTGCTTTTGTGGTGGTCCCGGGGGCACGCTATGCAGTGTGAAAGGAAGCGGCGATTTGATGCCGTCGCATCGCTGCGGTCATTGCCTCGTTTACTGGGTAAATTCGTCTCTGGAATGGCACACGCCTCAATGTCGGTGCTGTACTCGAGGGTAATTCACTTCGCACGGGTGAGCCTAGGCCGATGGATGTTTCAACGCGTGGTGCTCGGTGCCACGTCGTCCGCGCACGCCAACCCGCCCGCTGCGCTGCAATTCATGCCTGAGGTAGGCGATCAAGACTCAGCGGCGCCGTCACACGAGCCTCGTCGGTTGACTCCACTAGCTGCGACATGAGCACTCCAAACCTCTCTGTGATCATCCCATCCTATAACTGCGCGCCGTGGCTAGAGCGGGCAGTCAGGTCGACTCAACGGGGCGCTCCCGGCCCCGTCGAGGTCCTTATCATAGACGACGGGTCGACAGACGACACTGCGGAACTGGGTCCTGCCCTCGCTGCAGAAATTGAGGGTGTGTATTATTTTCACAAGAAGAATAGTGGGCCGTCGGACGCGCGAAACTGCGGTCTTGACCGCGCGACAGGCTCGTACATCGTCTTCCTGGATGCGGACGATGAGCTGTTCCCGTTCGACCTCCGCGAAAGTCTGGGCACTGGTGTGGACGTCATCAAGGTCGGGATGGAGAAATGTACCGCTGATTTCTCGCCGCTATCCCGCAGGCAAGAGACTTGTTCGAGGATGTCTGGCAAAGACTATCTCCGACAGGCATTTGTCGGTAGTACCTTCTACACCGAGAGTTGTCATTACGTTTATCGACGTGATTTTATCGAGAGCAATGGGCTGCGTTTCAAGTCCGGTCTCATCCATGAGGATGTTTTGTTCACGATCCAGGCTCTTGTGGCGGCGCGCTCCGTGATCGCAGTACCTGATCTGGTATACCGATATATCCGTCGCGAGGGATCAATCACAACAAATGTAACGAGAGAGAGGCTTATTTTCAGGATCGATGCTTTGAGTGAGGTGGCGAAGGAGCTGACCTCACTCGCGGGCAGAGAGCGCGACTTTGACCTTCGTTGGCGAATCGAGCGGATAATCGGCTACGCAGAGGATTTGGCGGTTCAATGCGGCGGCATCGTGCCGATTGCAAAGGTGCTTGCCATTCAATTGAGGTACATGGCCACGTATCGTGGTTTCGGTGCCCCCGGTATCCGGTACACGCAACGCCGAGGTTTGAGGGACCGGCTGAGGGTCTTGGCGGCGCAACTGAGCAAGTCAACGAGTCGGGCAAAACCCTCTTAATGTTGAGTCTTTCTGTCAGGATTGCACGCCTTCATCCGACGATCTGCTTGTCGCTGTAAGGAAAAAACTCTCATTTGAAGCGGAGCTTTGCAGTAAAGCTGGCGAAGATTGCATGATTCATTCACCTTGCTCGCGTAAACGGGCCATCGTCGCTTTCGCTGGCCACCCTTGGGTCGAGCCGGAATGGATGAACCGGCAGCAAATCCTGTCCCGGCTCGGTGCGCGCGGGTGGCGCGTTGCCTACAGTTTCGGTGCTCTCGATTGGTGGCAGCGTGGCAGTGCCCGGTGGTCGACCAGTCCCCTTTTCAATGGCGCTTGTCGGAGAGATGGCATCGTGGACATCGCTCCCGGCCGACTGGGCGCTCGTTGGAGAAGGTACAAGCCGCTCGATGAGTGGGCTCTTGGTCGCCACGCAAAGTACGTCAGGGGCAAAGTGGCGCGCGACGATGAAAAGATCATCGCCTTGCTGTTCGATCCGCAGTTTTACCCGTATGTCCGCCATTTGGAACCATGTGATGTCGTCTACCACGCCTATGACGATCTTTCCCGTCAGTCGGGCTGGACAAGCGAAAAGGCAGCTTTACAGAAAAGCCTCCTGTCGCATGCAAAAATGGTCAGTGCGTCCTCCGAAATGATCGCTCAAAGCCTTGCTCATCCTGATGTGCGGATTCTTGAGAATGGGGCTGACGTCGAGGCGTTCTTTCGCGCTGCCGATCGGAGTGAGCCGCACGATATCGTCGATATCCCGCACCCAAGGATCGGCTATGTCGGCGCGCTTAATCGCAAGGTCGACTTTCCGCTCATCGCGACCATAGCGGGCAGTCGGCCCGCGTGGCATTGGGTCCCGGTTGGAAGGGTGGAGAGCCGCGATCTCGAATCGGCGCCTGAACTTGCTGCTGCATTTCGGGCGTGCCAATCGATGGCGAACGTCCATGTTCTTGGCCAAAAGGACCGGTCTGAGATTCCGGCCTATGTGGGTCACATGGACGTAAACACCATGTGCTACCGGCACGGCGCCAAGGGCTGGTGGACGTCCGGTTCACCATTGAAATTGCACGAGTACCTGTGCAGCGGACAGCCCGTCGTTTCGGCTCCACTCCCTGCAGTCAGGAAGTTCTCGGACGTCTTGGAGATTGCTGGTGCGCCCGAGGAGTGGCTGGAAGCCTTGTCTAGGCTTTTGCTAGCGCCTGATACGCGAGTCGCGGCGCGCATCGAGGTTGCACTGCAAAATTCGTGGGACAAGCGTGTGGATGTGTACGAGGAATGGCTGTCAAATATCGCCTAAAAAAGTGGCTGTGATCAACACGGACGCGTGACGCCTGTTAGACGTCACCGGTCTCCCGCCCCATACGCTTTGGCAGTCAGTTCGCCAACGGTCTGCCAGGAAAACTCGGCTGCCACTTGACGATTATGCCTGCCCATCTTCTTGAGAGCGGATCGATCGAGCGACGACAAGATCTCAACCAAGCCCTCGTCGCTCCCGAAGGCTGGCGTCCCCGCGAGTGGTGTAAATCCCCCGGCACCCCCACCCCGGCGTAGCCGGGGTGGGCCGCGCACCTCAGGTGGCTGCCCCAGCGGCTGGCGTTTGCAAGGGGTGGGCAGGCCCGTTTCCCTGGTTCGAGAACCACCTCAACCAGACGAACCATGCCCAAGACTTACTGTGCCGCACCCGACCTCGCGCCGCTACTGGACGGCAGCACGGCCGGTGAGCTGATCCCCGAGCTGGCCCGCTACGGCCTGCAGCAGCTGATCGAGCTGGAGGTCGCTGCCGTGCTCGGTGCCGACCGCCACGAGCGCACCGAGGAGCGTGTCGGCTATCGCAACGGCTACCGGTCCCGCAGTCTGACCACCCAGGTAGGCGACATCGACCTGCTGATCCCCAAACTGCGGGCCGGCAGCTTCCTGCCCTCGATCCTCGAGCCCCGTCGCCGGGTGGAGCAGGCCCTTTACGGCGTGATCATGGAGGCCTACATCTGAGGGGTCTCCACCCGCAAGGTGGATGCCCTGGTCGCCGCCCTGGGCTCCCAGAGCGGTATCTCCAAATCCCAGGTCAGTCGCATCTGTCAGGACATCGACGAGCAGGTGCAGGCGTTTCTGAACCGGCCCCTGCAGGAGTCCGGCTACGCCTACGTCTACCTGGATGCCACCTACCTCCACGGCCGACTGGGTAAGGCCCTGCAGGTCTGCTCACGGGCCGTGGTCGTCGCCATGGGCGTCAATGCCGACGGCCGCCGGGAGCTGCTGGGTCTCAAGGTGGGCGACAGCGAAAGCGAGGGCTTCTGGAGTGAGTTCCTTGCCTCGCTCAAGGAGCGCGGCCTCACTGGCGTCAAGCTGGTGATCAGCGACGCCCACGTGGGCCTTACCAAGGCCATCCGCAGGCAGCTGCAGGGCTGCGTCTGGCAGCGTTGCCGCGTCCACTTCGCCCGCAACCTGCTGCAGCGGGTCCCCAAGGCCCACCAAGGCATGGTGACCGCCGCCCTGCGCTCGGTGTTCGCTCAGGAGGATGCCGGAGAGATCCTGAGCCGCTGGGATGACCTGGCCGCCTCGCTGGCGGAGCGCTTCCCCAAGGCCACCGAGCTCATGAACGAGGCCAGAGAGGACGTGCTGGCCTTCCGTCACTTCCCGCAGCCTCACTGGAAGAAGGTCTGGAGCACCAACCTGCTGGAGCGGGTCAACGAGGAAATCAAACGCCGCACACGCGTCGTCGGCATCTTCCCTAACGACGCGTCGATCACCCGCCTGGTGGGCGCGGTACTGCTGGAGCAGCACGAGCACTGGCAGCTGGAGGGACGCCGCATGTTCTCAGCCGAGAGCATGGCCGCCATCCCGGAGCTGGAGGATCTGCCGGCCCTGCTCAGCGCCGCCGCCGCAGAGGTGCAAGACGCAGGCCCCAGGTGATTGAGGTGGCAGCGCCCCCACAGGGCGCAGCGGCCTCAATCGCCGCCCGGGGGCCGGCGCTGTAACCCCTGGGCTGCATAGAAAAACCATCCCGCTCACAACACAACCGCGATGAAACGAGAGACTTGACAAGTCAATCGTCTCGTTTCATCGTGGAAGAACGAGGTGCATCTGCGCCTCAGGAATGACAGCCCGTCATTCCACCCTGTTCACCCTCTGATCAGGGCATTCGGGCCTCGGGTTTTACACCACGCAAAGGGACGCGGCCCGGCCTGGCCGCGCAGGTGCTCGATCACCCAGCAGGTGGCATCGGCCTTGGCTGAGAGGGCCTGCTTGTTGCCTTCTTCTGCAAGCAGGGCGGCCTCCAGCTCGGCGAGAGCCAGGGCGCGCTGCTCGGGGTCATCCGTTTCCAGCTGCTCGGCCAGCTGGCCGATCGCGGTGGTGAGCTCCTGGGACTCGATGCCCAGCTGCCAGAGGGAACCGGACCGCTGGAGGGAGCAGGCAGGACCAGGGGCTTCCGGGGCCGAAGCAGGGGCGGCAGCGGAGGGGATGGGAGTGAGAACGGCCATGACGGTGAGAGGAGAGACAGGGAATGGAGAGGAGGCGCGACAGAACGCCAAAGGCTTGTGGTGACTGATCAGGAGCGGGGAACACCAGCCGGAACGGCCCAGAGCCCGGCCGACGTGCTGACCTCGGCCACCGAGATCGGCACCGGCGAACGGAAGGCCATCCGGCGGGCCTGCTGCACGAGCGAGGCGGTGCCAACGCCACCGGGGAACGCCACCACCAGCACCGAGGCGATCGAAACCGGGGAGGTGTGGGCCACGGCCCGGGCAATGGCCTGCTCGAGCAACTCCCGATTGCGGATCGGCCCAGCCGCCCGGCCATGCCGCTCCCACCTGGCAGGCATCACCACGGACGACCAGCCCAGCTGATGGGCCGCGCGGCCAATGGCGGCATCCGCACCACGGGCTCCGCCATGGAGCAGCAGATGCACCAGCCGGCCGCCGCTGCGGGCCAGCAGCTCAGCCGCCACACGCTGATGAGGCCAGGCCAGATCACGGCCGCCCCCGGCGGCGATCACCAGAGAGCGAGCCGGGACAATCTCCGGCCACGATGGAATACATAAAGCCATGGATTCAGTTGCCAGAAAGGACAACTCATCGGGGCATCACAACCGCTTAGGTGTACGCAACTGTGATGGCGAGACCAGGGATTAGGTTGCCGCCGGCGATGGGCTCTGGGCCTTTGGCGCAGCCCTTATTCTACCAGTACAAACGCACTGAGCAGGGGGTAAGGTCGTTGCGGGGCAATGGATCTGCCCAAAGCAAAGCCATTCGCTGGTGGCCTTGGAAACTGATCAGCAAGACCGCCAGATTTAGCCCTGTATGCCCAGCTGGCCGCGCAGCCGCGCGAGGAGGCCTGGTGCCCACCTCTGCCCCCATTGATGTGGGCGAATGCCCAGCCACCGCAGCCGCGGGAGAGCGGCCCTGCCCACCACCTCACCACCGGCCCCGGAGCGGAGGGCGGCGGCGGCTGGCCGATGCACGCCACGGCGCAGCCGTGGCACGCTGAAGGACGGCCGCTGTCGCACCGGGAGGTGCGCTCAACGAATCCGACCGGAAGCCCTGCGGTGTCTGCTCAGCCCCAGGGGACGTCCAGGTACTCCACCAGCAGCACGTCCCGGTGGGTGCCATGGATCTTCACCAGGCCCGCCTTGGAAGCGCGCTCCATGCCAGGACGCTCCTTGCGGACCTGCTCGGCGGTGGCCAGCACCCGCACCCAGCCGCCGGTCATGAAGCCTTCGCTGCCTGTCTCAAAGGCCTGCAGCCGTCGGTGCTGGTTGCTGTTGCGTTCGTAGTACAGGCCTCCCCCCGTGGGATCGGTCTCCTCTGCCCAGACCTGATCGACCATCAGCTTTCCGATCGCCAGTGGATCCTGCGCCGCTGCGTCAATGGCTTCACCATCGAGCACCAGGGGGTTGCCTGGGTCGTCACGGTTATCAGAAATGATCAGGCGATTGGACACAACCTCAGCCCTTGGCGGATCAGGGCCTCAATCCTGGAGGCCCCACGGCAAGCCGGCTTAAGTGGCCCATCCGGTCCGACCGAGTAAGGGGAGAGAACCTCTCCCATCCGGAGCGGGAGAGATCACCTGGTGGGGAGCGGAGCGGGAATCTCTCCCCAAATCTCTCCCATGCCCCTTGGTCGATCGGTGAAAAGTCAATCGGGGCGACAGGATTCGAACCTGCGACCTAGTGCTCCCAAAGCACCCGCGCTACCAAGCTGCGCCACGCCCCGCCAAATCAACCCTACCCCACGAATCCCCCATAGGGCCTGCGATACCTGGATTCTTGTGGCTGCAACTGATCTCAGCTGGTTGAGGGCGCTTGCTCGCGCTTGTGTCAGGCAGTGGCATTCGATGCCATGCTGAGGCCCTCCAGCTCTCACCCAGCTCTCAAGTGAGAGCTGCTGTGGCTGCCTCCTTCCGCTTTCAGCCATGGCCCGTAGCGCCCCTCCATCCAGCACTCCGGCATGGATCGAAGGCCTGCGGATGCAGCTCAAGCTTGCTGTCGGCACCGCATGGAGCGTCTCCCCCATGCGGGACAAAGCCAAGCTCTTCGCGCGATTTGACGACGGCAGTCGAAAGAGCATGGTTCTCCCTTGCCTGTGGCTGCCTGCTTCGTCCTCCGAGATCCTCCGCACGGCCGAGACGATGCATCAATTGGTTCAGAGCGGCCTCTCGTTCGAGAAAGCGAAGGAGCACGTTCTGGGCCCGAGCGGTGCTGCCCTGCCCGGAGCTGCATCTCCCTTTGCCGTCGACCTGGTCGGAATCTGGGAGCGCTTCGGCGACTACAAGGTCAGAGGCACCGGCCAGATCAAGCTGTCCACCTGGCAAAAGGACTATCGGATCACCGGTGAGCGCCTGCGTGAGGTTCAGAACCAAAGCCCAGCATCGGCAAAGGACGTGCTTAGGGCGATTGCCGATCGCTGGGATCCAGGGTCTCGCCGCCGTGAAATCGCCGTACAGCACATGGCCGCGATGCTTCGCTGGGCCATCGAAGAGGGGCATCTCAAAGCAGAGCAATGGACCCCACCACCAAAGATCAGCCGCATCGTGGGCCCGAAACCTCAGAAGGACTCATCGGTTCCCTTGAAGGATCAGCAGATCCTTGAACTCTTCGATGCACTCCCCAAAGATCCAGCGGGTCGTCGCTGGCTATTCGCTCTCCAGCTGGTGGCCAGTTACGGGCTGAGGCCGGTGGAATTGCTTCATCTCGACCTGTCTCCAGACGGAAAACTTTGGTGCAGCTACCAGAAGACCAGTGGTGGTGGAAAGACGACACCCCGTGATCTCAGAGCACTGCATCCGGAATGGGGAGAGGAGTGGAGATTGATCCAGCGTGTGGCCGACGGCGAGGAACTCCCCCCACTTGACGCCCCCTCCGGCCCAGCAGACAGCATGCGGAAGTACCTGATCCGGCAGGAGGCCTGGAAACGGTTGAGGGCCAGCAGTCCGATCACGCCCTACTCCTTCCGGCATGGCTACGCCCTTCGTGCCCATGAGGGCTATGGCCTGAGCCCCCGAGTGACAGCCGAACTGATGGGCCATTCGGTGGCCACCCACAACCAGCACTACAGCCAGTGGGCCGATGCGGCCACGATCGACGCGGCCATCGAGCGTGGCTTGCGACACCGTGGTGATCTTGCCCGCCCTATGGGCTATGATTGAAGAGGTTGAGCCAACCAGTGGTCGAGGAGCAGCGGAGAGGGTCAGCACAGGCCATCCTCCTTAGCTCCATGAGTCACTAAGCTCATCTATAACGTGAAACTCATTTGTTACTAAATCCGAAAGCAATTTTTACACTGATTGCAGTTGATGAATTGAAGCTAAAGAGCTAATCAATTAGTTGTGTCAAATTTGTGCTTTCTTTTAGCAAGTTGAGCAAAAGAGCGATGTTATATGCGCTCTTTTGCTTGACATTGTGAATCAGTCACCTCAGCCCGACAGGGTCAGGATTGATGGCGATTGATTCTCAATAATTGATAATTACTGAAGTAAATAATACAGGCCGACCCGCATCCCAATACCCATGCGTAACAATGGACCCATTGTCCCAAGATGCTTGGCTGAGGACCGCAGATGCGCTCCTTCAGCTCAAGTGCAGCCGTAGTCATCTGTTGCGGCTGAAGCGTGAAGGCCATCTTCGATCGAAGGCACACTTCCTTCAGATCGGTCAAACAAGGACGTCACCTCTTCTCTGGAACGTCAAAGCCATTCACCAAACGATGGCTCAGTGGACCCTGAAGGGGTGCTCCAAATGAAGAGCACGACACCTCTCGGAACTGACTCCTCGATGGAGCAGTCTCCAGAAGACAAGATCCAGGAGGTCAGGATGGAGGCGATCCGTCTGATCGATACGGCCGTCCCTGTCCTGGATCGTGTTCCACTGCTTCGTGAACAGGCCAAGAAGATCGGCATTCAACTGAGTGCTTCTGAGCTGAGCCGTTACCTCAAAGAGGCCTGTAGCCAAGCTGCAGGAACTCCCGAACTGGTGACGGCTGACGATGTCCTGGACCTGTCGCAGCCTGAGTGGATCTGCGAGCACCTCCTGATGGCCGGGTGCATCAATCTGCTGTTTTCCCTTCCTAAGGTTGGAAAGACCACTCTCATCCTGGCTCTGCTGGGAGCCTTGCATCGAGGGGAGAGCACCTTCCTGGGGTTGCCGTTGATTGGCACCTGCCCACCGGTGTTGATCGTCGGTACCGACCAGCCCGAACGCGACTGGGCCCGCATCCTGCAAGGTTTCGGGCTTGTCTACCTCGATGAGGGTGGGGACGCACGGCTGTGCGACCCGCCCATTGTTGGGCTGGCCCATTCCGGATGTCCCTGGTATCTGGATGAGGAAGGGATCCAGAAGATTGCCCAGAAGGCGGCCGACAACCCAGGACTGCTGATCATCGTTGACACACTCCATGCCTGCTGTCGCCCTCTCGGGATCAACGAAAATGCAGCTGAACTGGCGGATCCGGTCATTGAGCTGATGGAGGCAGTCGGTCCCTACGGCGGGACCGTTGTGGTGATTCACCACGCCAACAAGGGCCGCTCAGCTGATTCCGCCAGCATGGGTAGCCGAGGCAGCACGGCACTACCAGCGGCAGCTTCCCAGATCATCAGTCTCACCCGCCTGCAGTCAGGCCCTGCCTCTGCTGAGGCGGGCCAGATCATCCTGAGGACGGAAGGCAGGGCCGGCGCTCCGATGGAGCTACTGGTCGCCCGTGGTCCAGATGGAGGCTGGATTCATTGCGGGGAAAGCTCTGAGGCCTCGGAAGCGCAACGCCTGGTCCAGGCAGAACAGCGGCTCAACAGGCAACAGCGGGACGTCCTTCAGGTTCTGCGGGACCGTTTCGAGGAAACCCAACAGATGGTTTCCGTGGCCGAGATTTTGGAACGCTCCGAGATCTCCGGTCAGGACCCCAAGAGGGTGATTCGTCGGTACCTCGATGCCATGCTCAGACTCGGTTTGGTGACTCTTGAGAGGGTCGCTATTCCTAAGGGGCAAGAGAATCGCTACCGACCTGTCAGCCCTCCGGGGACGTCGGATACCACAGAGGACCCTGTCACTGATCCGGGCTAATCAACTGGGCAGGCTCGCGCTGACCATCTGCTGGTCAACGTGAGCCTGCCTTTTCATCGCAGACATGAACGGGATCGGACAGCTGGGACACCACGGACAGGACGGACACCACGGACACCTCGGACAGGACGGACACAAAGGACAGCGCAGACAGGCGGGATGGTTTGGACACCCAGACCATCTTGGACAGGTCGACCAGTAGGTCCGACCGTGTCATGGGTGACGCCCTCAACCTTCAGTCCTGTAACAGATTCTCTTGTCCGATTCCTGCCTGATTCAGCAGATACCATCATCCTCCCCTCTTGGCACACCTGGATCACAAATCCAGAAAATACCCTTAGTCGACGAAGTTGCTTCTGTCCATGAAGCAATTCTAATCGCCCAGAAGGCTTCTCCTGCAGCGCTTTTGCCCATTTGGACCTCGGAAGCCTGTTTGGGAGGTGGCCTTGGCAGGCATGCGGGCCGAACCTCCCATCACACTGCCCCTGCCGTGAAGCAGGCCAGCTCCAGGGCTCGGAGCTGGCCCGCCAGGCCCTCAGGCCGACACCTGCTGTCTGAGGGCCTCCAGAGCCTTCTTCTGGGCCCGCTGAACGCTCATGGCGCTGAGCCCCAGCCGCTTGGCGGCATCCCGGAGGCTGAGCCCCTGCATGACGGTGAGCCTGAGGGCAGTGGCCTGGGAGGCGGGCAGCTGATCGAGCATGGCCTCCAGCCCCGGATCACCAGCCTCGGCCTCTGGCCCTGATGCCTGCTCCGGGGCAGGGAGGGTATCGAGCCAGCTGCCGCCACCCCCTGGAAGGGGCAGATCAAGGCTCTGGTGCTTCCAGGGGGCTTCGCTGCGGGCTGACTTGGGCAGCCTCACCATCAGGGCACGATCGCGGATCCAGTGGGCCAGGGCGCCCTGGATGCAGCGCTTGAGATAAGCGGGTGCGGTGAGCGGATCCGAGACGCGACTGCAGGCCCGCACCAGTTCCAGGCGGGCCACGCCCTGGGCATCGCCAGGCTCCAGCAGATCTGGATAGCGGCGGGAGAACTGGCGGGCCAGGGCATCAGCCAGGGAGAGGAACTGATGAACAAGGCGGTCACGGTCTGAGTGGGGTCGCATCGTGGTGATGACGCAGGACGCGCCCCCCACCCCGCAGCACCGCGTAGGGAGAATCGGGGGTAGGCCAAGCCAGTGCCACGACGTCACCACCAGCCGATCGCCGTTCATCACCCGCTCACGGCTAGACCCTCCCGTCAGAACGCCAACCCAGGCATGAGCACCAGCACCCAGCTCCAGCGAGCACTTCCTGGTCACCGGCACCACCACAACCACCAGCGCCACGAGCGGACGTAGCGAAACCCCGAGCAGGCGCGAGCGGGTGCAGCGCAGACCGCAGGCGCTGGAACCTCCATAACCTGCTCATCGAGCAGCACGATTGGCCTGCAGAAGAGGCATCAGCCCCCAGGCATCACCGCTTGCCCCAGCTCTGCTCACACCGCCGCAGCTCCAGCTCGATGGCGATCTTCCGAGGGAACTGCCGGAGGGGCCAGGCCATACCAACGAACCAGCGCAGCGTGCGCGTATGGCGGTGCAGCCAGAACCAGCAGGTCAATGAGAGGGTGCGGCATTTCATGGCAGGAGCGCCAAGGACATCGCCTGCCCAACCCGGTGCCAGGTCCATCAAGGGGGCCGCAGGCCCATGCGCAGCCCTTGATCGGCCTGGCTGCCCGGTGTCAACTACGTAGGCGGCTCGCGTCAATTACTTAGGCGGGTTCCTCCCGCCTTCTCACCCCCTGCCATGGCAGGGGGGAGGCGACACGAAAACTGAGCCACCCTCAGTCGAGAAGTCGG
>NZ_JAYGIA010000055.1:0-13515 GCF_034931165.1 Synechococcus sp. BA-124 BA4
CCTCCAACCGCCCCGTCATGGAGTGGGGCGAGGTGTTCGGTGATCAGGTCGTCGCCACCGCGATCCTCGATCGGCTGCTGCACCACAGCCATGTGCTGACCGTGCGGGGCGACAGCTACCGCCTGCGCGAGAAACGCCGCTCCGGCCTGATCAAGGCCAGCAGTGCGGTGAGCACCATTCCCGCCACCGGGGAGGACGGGAGCCCATGAGCATCCCGTTCCTCCCGATCCACCCCCATCCCAATGGACTGATGAGCAAGACCAACCGGCGCCGGCTACGGCGTCAACAAGCCGGGGCTACAGCCTCACAGGGTGGGCCAGATTTCATGTCGCCGGAGGACCAATTCCGGATGTCGCTTGACACAGTTCAAAGAGGGGGCCAGCCACTGGGTCCAGAGGCGCCATGTCGGTGACGCATTGGTCGTAATAGTGGTTGAGCTTCCAGATCTCTTCAGCGCCACCGGGACCGGTTGGGAGTGCGGCGATCACCGACTCAATGTTGGAGGGCTGGGGAACGGCGTCATAGGACTGACCAGAGAAAAGATTGATCTGATGGGGACCTCGGCTCACATCGTCTTCGGTCATGAAGTAGATCGGGCGGCCCACCTCGGCCTCTGATGCCTGACCGGTGAGAAGGGCACTGAGGTCACGACCCGGCAGGGGGTGCACGTCACTGTGGGTCGCCTGGAGGACACTGGCGGCTTGATCCACATCAATGCCGGCCAGACCCAACAGGGTGGGAACCAGGTCGACATGGCTCGTGGGGGTGCTGATGCCTCCCGACTGGGGCACGATGCCGGGTCCGCTCACCAGCAAGGGAACACGGATGGTCTCGTCAAAGGCGTTGCACCATTTCTGCTGGAGACCTCCATGGGCACCAAGCAGTTCACCGTGGTCGGAGGTGAACACGATGATCGTGTTCTCGGCCAGGCCGGTGGACTCCAGGACATCAAGGATCCTGGTGATGGCCTGATCCACCACTTTGTGGAGGTAGTAATAAAGCCGGGGGTAGGCGCCATCGGTCGGTTGGTCCACCAGCATCCGCGACCAGGTCGCCTTGAACTGCTCCTGGCAGGCAGGCCGGCCGATGAAGGAGTCGGCTTGAGACGGGGGCTCCCCAATGCTGGGCACCGTGTCGTCAAAGCCGTTGAAGCCAAGCAACTTCTCGTAGAGACCGCCGGCAAAACCGATGTCGTGGGGGTTCACCAAGGAGGCGACGGCAAGCCAGAGCTGTTCACGGCCCTTCGTGCTGAGCTCGGAGAGCAAGTCGGCCACCTGATCGGCGTAGACACCATCACGCACCGAGCCGCTGTCAGCCTTGGCGGCCCCGTGGGGTTCCCGGCCAATCCAGCCGCTGAAGCCAAAGGGATCGAGCTGGTCGGCCTTTTGGTAGGCCTCCACGCCAGCGGGGATCACCGCTCCGCTGTCATCGGAAGCCTTCAGCCCCTCGTGGCTGCCAGGGGTGGGCAGGTCGGCATAGGAGATGTGCCACTTGCCGCGGTAGTGGGTGCGGTAGCCACCGGCCCGAAACCAGTCCCCCAGAGTGGGGACGCCGGCGGGATCCAGCCAGTGCATCTCCGGGTCGTTGTGGTGCTTGGCCAGGCCATCGGTTTTGGTGACCCCATGCAGGGAGGGGTAGTGCCCCGTGAACAGGGTGGCCCGGCTGGGCAGGCAGGCTGTTGAGCCGGCGTAGTGGCGGTGCAGCTCAAGTCCAGCGGCACGCAACCGCTCCCGTGCGGGCAGCTGCGTCCTCCGGAAAGACGCAAGCGCCTCGTTCTCATAGGCAGGGGGATAACGCTCCTGATCCGTCATGATCAGCAGGATGTTCGGTCGCGTCATGGCTCGGCCCTGGCTGGATCCATGGTCATCGTGCGCCTGGACAACCGTCAAGGAAACGCCGCTGCCGACCACGGAGCTCGAAGCGCCCAAAGCCAACAACAGATGAGCAGCAGCAGCTTCAACCCGGGTCCCCGCCCCAGCGCTTCAAACGTTGGGCCCAGATCCAACGGGAGCAAAAGAAGAAGCCCTTCTATCGACTGCTGGATCGTTCCTTCGGCTTCCGGTTGCTGCTGGCCGCAGCCTCGGCCTTCGCCCTACTGATCGCGGCGAATCGCTGGGAGCACTGCCGGCTCAGCAACTTCGAATCAGGCTGCATGCAAAATGATGCCGGTGGCATCCTCAACGTCGGCAACGTGGAGTCATTGAGCATCGCAACAGCGGCGTGTTTGTATCTCCTCGAAGGCCGTAAACGGCGTCAGAGGGAAAACATGGAGGCCATGAAAGTCATCCTCGTGACGTGACCCCCTTTATCGGTCCAGGCCTTATGAGAGTGGGTGGGTGTGGTCATGCTGCAGCTCCCTGTTGAGCTGCCTCCAGGGGCGTACGCCCCTGGAGGGCCGAATGTGGCCTGAGCGTGTTGTACTCCCAGCGCCAGCGATCGGCCAGGATCTGCGCCTCTGAAGCTGTGGTGAACAACTCGGTGTTCAGGAACTCATCCCTAAACCGGCCGTTGAACGACTCGGCGAATCCGTTCTCCCATGGGGATCCTGGCGCGATGTAGGCCGTGCTGGTGGTGGTGCTGGCCTCACACCAGTCCCGTAGGGCCTGGAAAAGGAACTCCGGTCCGTTGTCGCTGCGGATGAACGCCGGGGCCGGATAGAGGCTGGTGAGCTCCTCCAGTACTGCCACCACGTCCTTGGCCTTGCAGCGCCTGCCGACCCGGATCGCCAGGCAGAGTCGGCTGTGCTCGTCGATCACGTTCAGGAACTTGAGCCTGCGGCCATCGGCGGTGGCATCGAACTGGAAGTCCATGGCCCACACCTGGTGGGGATGCTCAGCCCGGTGACGACGCACCGAGCCGTCTGCGGGTCGTGCCCGCTTTCGCTTCCTGGGAGTGGGCCGCTGAAGGCCTTCCTCCCGCCAGAGCCGTTGCACCCGCTTGTGATTCACCGTCAAGCCCTCCCGCCTGAGCAGCCTGTAAGACATTCGGCGACCCCAGCGGATGTGCTCAGCAGCGACGTCTCGGAGACGCTGCCGGAGCTTGCTCTCTTCCAGATCGACGACCTTGACGGGGTGTCGCTGGATGCTGCGGTGCTGTCCCACCACCCGGCAGACGAGGCGCTCAGAAGCCCGGTAACGCTCCTGCAGGACCGTGACAGCCCTGCGGCGGCGTTCCGGGCTCAGAAGTTTCCCGTCGAACCGCAAGGTGCGCCTCACGGCGCAACGAGGTCCTTGAGCATCGCCTTCTCCAACTCGGCTTCTCCCAACAGCTTTTTGAGCCGGGCGTTCTCCTTCTCCAGCTGGGTCAACCGCCTGGCCTCCTCGGCATGCATCCCCCCGTATTGCTGCCGCCAGCGGTGATAAGTCGGCTGCGTCACCTCGATGACGCGGCAGACCTCGACGACGGTCTTGCCCTGGGCGATCAGCTGCTCGGCGGTTTTCAGCTTGCGGATGATCTGCTCCGCTGTGTGCCTGGTGCGTTTCATGGTGAAGTCCACAGCCCAGTCTGGCCGGCTGAGGACTCTCATTCACCCTGGATCGGTTTCCGGGGGCCACGTCAAACGTCTCTCAATAGCCACAGTTACCAGCTCACTGTCCTGGCCATGGCGAGCAGCTCATCGGGCGCCGCCAGAGCTGAAACGACGACAGGACACGTCAAACGCAATGGTGTGCGATGGTGAGCGGTCATCGGGTACGTGGTGGATGGGGCTCCCCGCATACAAGGTTGTCCCGTTGGGCTGGGTACAATCCAAGACGCCCACGGCTGATCAGTCTGTGATCAAACGGTGACTGCAGTGGCGACTGTCCCACCCATGAGCTCGATGACCTGGCTCAAGGGGAAAGGCTGCAGATCCAAGCCACTTTCTTGTCCTGGGGTCCACGTCCTTGATAGGCCTGCCAGCTGCCATCGGAACCCTGACGTTCCAGTCGACCATCCGCGCAGAGGGCGCGCATCGACAACTCGCGAACCCTCCAGCCTGTCTCGAGTCCTCCTCTGCGAACGAGTACAGCCCCCTGGAACCGAACTGCTTGCCCTTGCCGTACCGCGTCAGCCAGATATTCGGCTGCATCAAGCTCTGGGCTGGTCATTCCTTCCACAAAGATCCATCGCGCAGTCGTCAATTGTCCTTCGGAAACAAGTCCCCCTCTCGTCTGCTTCCAGAAATCAGATTCCACAGGGGGCTTGAATGAATTCGACCAGGCCGCTGGCGGCAAGACTGCCAAGGCAAGCAGAAGTCCAATACCGACACCCGTTCTGGTCATACTTGGGTTGATTGGATGCTCACTCTGTAAAGGGTATCACTTCTGATTGGCCAGGACGTCACCAGCCAAAGCCGGAAGAACGATGCTGACGCCCTCCAATGGCGGTTGTCGACCGACGGCGTGACGTGGAAAAATGGCTCCCAATGGAAAGGACGCGAACGTACGCGTCCATAAGCAGGTGCAGTCTCGGTCGACGATTGAGATGATCCGTCAATGCCACCAAGACTAGGAGACCTGGTGCAAAAGAACATCGTTCAAAGAGGTGTGTGTGGTAGCAACGCAACGGAGGCTGAGCCGTTGACTGAAATCGCTGACGCGACCCCTTGCATGGGCCGGATACACTCGCGCACCAGACAGCCTCGAATCGGTCCTCATCGACGAACAGTCTGATCGGCTGTGGGGGATCGTCTCCCTGGGAGATCCGACAACAGTGCTGCCATCACGCCATCAAGGCGATGGACAATGGCCCCGGGTGCAAGGCCCTAGCCGAAGCTGCCGCTTGCGGTGGGCCGCCTTGAATCGATTTGAGGATGCAAGTCGCTAAAGGAAGTCGCTGCCGAGCATGCGGTGACGCCAATCCAGGTGACGACATGGAGGATAAAATCGACGTGCGTAGGCTCGTTATCGGTGGCAAGATGATTGGCAGCTCGCCACACCCGTCCCATTCGGCTCCCTCACAACACTTACTATCGCAGGGGCATCGGGCTACTGCTCAGCCTCGGCTTGCTATTGCCGTTGCTGGGTTGTCTTCACCCGCCCTCTCCCTCTCTGCGGGAGAGCGGAAGAACCCGCGCCACCGACAGCCGTAGCAAACACACAACCCAGACCCAGCGCTCGCGTCAATTCCTGCGCAAGCACAAATGATTCAACGAAGAACTGATCTGACCGAACTGGAGGGAAGCTCAGGATGCCGTGACCGGTGAAGGCCTCGATGGCCACGCCGATCAGGCAGCCCAATATGGCGAGACGGCCGTTGAGGCGTTCGGAATACCTACGTTCCGAGCCTCGGATCAGTTGTAAAGCGGTGGCGAAGAACCAAGTGTCATCAGCCTAGGCGAAAGGCCGAAAAGACGGGATGGAGCGGATCATGGACCAAAATCCCTGCTTACGAAAAAGCTACGGAAGGCCTCATTCGCTTGACGTGTTGCCCACTACTTGCTCCGGTTTGACACCAAAATGCCAACCAACACGGCCTTGGAGAGTTGTTCTTCCAAGCACGTTCAGCCATGTAGCTAATACCTGCAGATCTCACCTGGACCGGAAACGCCGATGGGGAATGTCGATCTACAGGCTCCATCGGGCGATGTCGGCCGCCAACCGAGGAGACGGCTGGCCCGCTTCACCCCCATCGGCTGGAGCGTAAAGAGCCTGATCCTCCCTGAAGTCGATGGCACCGACCATGGGCGCGAGCGATTCCAAAGCAAGCTCACCAACCCAGGAAGCCGAGAGCAATGCAGTGGCATCCAAGAATCATCATGCTAGAATCTTGCATATTGACATTGTTAAAATGACCCGAAATAAATCCTCAATCCGATCGGTGATACCATCCGGTGCTTGGGGGCTAGGGTTGCTATCCCAGCCTGCGACGCCGGTGATCGCTGCTCCAACCGTTCAAGTCTTCGACATCAACATCACTGAGTCCCTAGTCCTCGCTGCTCAGGATGGTTGGTGCAAAGCTCTACTGCAAATCAGTTCCGATTATGCCAGTGGTGGTATCACCAAAGCAAAGGCGACAGCCGCTAAAGTGATCGACCAGGCCTATGCCTTCGAATTTGGTCCAGTGGCGTTCAAACCCACATTGACAACAGGCAAACATACATTCCGTACGACCCGAGCTGGTGCCCTTGCCAATTTCGTTGGCAATGACCCCAGCTTTCCGCTCGATACAGGGTTTGCCCTTACCCCATGGCGCACTTGCAAGGTGGTGAATCAGGTTATTCAACTCAGCGGTGCCCTTGCCATCACCATGGGTAATGTGGTTTTCTCTGACGCCAGTGGAGAGCTGACCAGCGTTGATAAGACTTGGGGCTTTATGAAAGAGCCCGATGGCAGCGTGAGAATTATCCTGCACCACTCTTCCCTGCCGTTTAAACCTTAAAAACTAAGATCTTCAGCAAAAAAGCTTGCTTGAGGATCAATCGTCTTCGAGAGTACTGGTTTGAACGGATTCGTCTGCTAAAAATGTCCCGCGTTAAGCCTGAGTCGTAGCACCACACCTTTGACTGGGCTTCAACCTGTGGGGAAGCCTTCAGCAGGAGTTGAATAGGCACCGCAGGCACAGCCTTGGGTTCAGATGGCTTGCGCACCATGGCTTACCAAAGACTTTCGATCGCAGGGGGCGTGGGAGTTTGGCGTCTGCGCTGACACTGATGAGATGCCCCCTTCGGTAAGAGGGGTTGCTTGGAGTTGGGGCAGGGGCCGGTCCAGCCGGGCGGGGTTGTGTGCTCAGGAGGGGGCGGGGTTCACCAGGGAGCTGACTCCGGAGGTGGGCGTTCCAGAGAGCCGCTGCGCTCATGCCGACCATGCCTCAGATCTCGGCCAGTTTGCCCTTGTTCTCCGGGGCGGTGTGCCTTTAGAGCGAGCTCCTGAGCTGAGGGCTCCTCAACATCGACTCTGGGATCACCTGCCTCGGCTTGCGGGATCTCCTCTGTCAGGATCTGTGTACAACCGATGGCCCACTCTTGCAAACACTGATCAATCGATGCGGTGCATGGCATCGATGGGTGAACAGGTGGCGACAGGCTTTCCTGGCCTTGGCAGTTGGACTGACGCTGCTGGTCGTCCAGCCAGGGCTGAGCAGTCCACTGCTGCCTACAGCCGTGATGCCCTCTGCGCAGAGGCTGCCGCTTCAGCAGCAGCCCTTTTATCCGGAGCTTCTGGCTAAACGCCAGCACTGGCTGAACGCTCCGATCGGACGGGTTGTCGGTGATTCACCGAGGGAAACCCTGCTGAACTTCTATGCCGTAACCGCCAATGCATCAGCTTTAATCAATGAACTCATCCAGAATCATCTGCACGACCCTGGACTGAACTGGTCAAGCAGTGTTCAGGAGCAGATCACTGAGATCGAGACGCTTGTACTGGAAGCCAGGAAAGCCCTTGATCTGTCAGCCATTCCCGAGAGCAGGCGTGCTGACGTCGGCACCGCGCTGACTCTTAAACTAAAGGTGATCCTGGATTACCTGCTCTCCAGTCAAGCTCAGCAGCTCAGTTTGCCCGACCAACAGGCGATTCAGGACGGGGCAAGTCAGAGGGCTTTGCTTAATGGTGAATGGAGCGTCGGAGGAACTACGGTGATACTGACACCCAGCGGTAAAAGCCGCATTGGCAATTACAGATTTTCCGCCGAAACGGTTAAGGAAATCCCAAAGATTTACAAGGACATCCTGCCATTTCGACCATCTGCATCTGAATGGTTTACGCCGAACCTGTATTCAGATTTTGCACGGACACCAGACAGAATAGTTCCACAAAAGTGGTATCTGATGCTGCCTCAGAAAGTTCGAACCAATCTGCTTGAGCTTTCGATCGACAGCAACACTGTGCTGCAGCTCAGCATGACACTGTTCGTGATTTTGATCTATGGGCTAATGGTATGGATGCTAGTTAAATCATATTTCAAGACCTATTATGATGCAACGTCATTCGTCAGCAAAGGCGACACAGTCGACCCCTGGAATCAGGATCAACTAAGTTGGCGGAGGTTGTTGATATTACTGCCACTCTTACCCCTGAGCATTGCAGCCCGCTGGTTGATTAATATAGAAATCAACATTACGGGGAACTTGGCAACAATCTTACAGCCAAGCTTTGAGATCCTGATCTCACTCACTCTGGCCCTGCTGGGATGCCTGCTTCTCGATGCATCTGGACATTCCATCTCGGAGTTAGTTCTGCGCTTTCGTGGTCGAGAGCAGACACTCATCAGACTGCGACGAGCCAAGAGTTTTGTGATGCCTCTCTGCCGAGCGGGAGCTGTTGTTTTTGTTTTGGCAATTGTCTACCAATTGCTGCTGAACCTGGGAATACCATCCGCCACAGTGTTGACATTCTCAGCCGTTCCTGGTTTGGCCATTGGCCTAGGGGCCTCCAAGCTTCTAGCCAATTTCTTCGCCGGGCTTTCCATTCAGTCTGATCGTCCGCTGAAACTAGGAGAATTCTGCCAGGTTGGCGCTCACCAAGGCTTCATCACGCGCATTGGATTGCGATCCCTGCAAATCGAGACGCTTGATTCAATCGTAACGATCCCAAATTCAGTCGTGGATGAGCAGATGGTCATGAACTACTCAGTTCGCAGCAACGATTCGTATTCGCCAGCAAGACAGAAACTTGACATTCGCTATCAGGTCAAAGAATCACTGGGCGCTTTTGCAACCAGAGAGTTGTTGGGCCGCGTCCCTTTGCGTGGTGTAAATCCCGAGGCCCGAATGCCCTGATCAGAGGTTGAACAGGGTGGAATGACGGGTGTCATTCCGGAGGTGCAGATGTACCTCATCGTTCCACGATGAATCGAGACGATTGACTTGTCAAGTCTTTCGTCTGAACGCGGATGTGTTGTGAGCTGGAGTGGTCTGTGCAGCCTGGGGGTTGCAGCAGCCGGCCCCCGGGCGGCCCAACGACACGGTGCAGCTGTGGATGCCGCCGCCCGAACCGCTGCCCTACCTGGTGGCTCAGGACATCCCGTTGGATGTGCTCTTCGAGGATGCCCACCTGATCGTGCTCAACAAGCCGGCCGGCCTCACCGTCCATCCGGCCCCCGGCAACCGGGACGGCACCCTGGTGAATGGCCTGCTCCATCACTGCCCCGATCTGCCCGGCATCGGCGGCGAGATGCGCCCCGGCATCGTCCATCGGCTCGACAAGGACACCACCGGCTGCATCGTGGTGGCCAAGAGTCAGGAGGCTCTGGTGAAGCTGCAGGTGCAGATCCAGCAGCGCATCGCCTCGCGGGAGTATCTGGCCGTTGTGCATGGTGTGCCCTCGGCGGATCACGGCACCGTGATCGGCGCCATCGGTCGTCACCCGGCTGACCGCAAGAAGTACGCGGTGGTGCACGACGGCAGCGGCCGCCACGCCTGTACCCACTGGAGCCTGGTGGAACGCCTGGGCGACTACGCCCTGCTGCGCTTCAAGCTCGATACCGGCCGCACCCACCAGATCCGGGTGCACTGCGCCCACATCGGTCATCCGATCGTTGGCGACCCGGTCTATTCCCGTTGCCGCAAGCTGCCGCTGGACCTGCCCGGGCAGGCCCTGCATGCGGTGCAGCTGGGGCTCGATCACCCGATCAGCGGCGAGCGGATGGTGTTCGACGCACCGCCGCCGCAGGTGTTCGACAAGCTGCTGGCGGTGCTGCGCCGGCGGCTCTGAGCCGCTTCACACCAGTCCCAGGCTGGTGTTCTGGCCGAAGGCAAAGGCCAGGGCGCCGGTGAGGCCGGCGTTGTAGTCCAGGGCCACCTCGTTGCTGATGTAGTCATCTCGGCGGTCGGTATAGGCGAAGTCGTTGGCCTGGTTGGGGCCGCCCACGAGGGCTCCGGTCAGAACATGGGCATTGGGCTGGCCATTGCGAAAACCATCCCAACCCACGCCGGAGGCGGCGCGATGGTGCGGCTGCTGGGGATAGGCGTTGCCGTAGCCCACCATGTAACTGAACTGGCGGGGATTGTCGCCCAGGATGTAGTCCACTGTGTCGGTTGCCAGTTGTCCGTAGCGTCCCTCCGGATCGATCACGGCGTCGGCGTAGAAGCCGGCCATCAGGGCTGTATTGGCGGCATAGCGGAGTGATCCCCAGGGGCTGATGAAGCGCAGTCCGCCGTCGGTGATGCTCACGCCGTTGCGGCCATCCACCCAGCTGTCCAGCCAGCCCTCCACATCGCTGCGCACGTTGGCGCTGCCGGTGTCTTCGGCCAGCAGCACGGCTGTGGCGTAGGAGGCGTCATCCCAGTTGTGGGTCCAGCCATTCGAGAGGCCATCGAGCTGGGAGGAGTAGGTGGCCATGGCACGGTCGCGATAGTCGCTGCCATCGCCGCCGGCCGCTTCCACAGCCCTGGCCAGCCAGGCGGCGCTGTAGGCGAGTTCGTCCTGGTAGCCACTCCAGGAGTTGTAATAGTCGCGCACCTCCGTGATCGCGTCGGAATACTTGCCCTGGTAGCGATTGGCGAACGCATCGAGCGCCATCGCATTGTCGAGCAGTTCATCGGCATAGGCCGTTTCGCCGTTCGCTCGAAACAACACCGAGGCCGAGGCCAGGGCCGCTGCCGTGGCCCCTGCCACATCCGATCCCGGCTTGTCGGGGGTCACCGCCATGGCGGGTCTGGCGATCGTCTGGACTTCCGGTGCGCTCCAGAGGGCGTGGTCCGCCGCCACATCACCCACCTGGGCCACCAGGTAGGTGGTCTGGCCGGAGGCATCGCGGCCATGGGCCTTGAGCAGATAGTCGGTACCCCAGCGCACCGCCTCCATCAGGTCGTCGAGCTGGCCGGTGGCGACGTAGCTTTCGTTGAACTGAATGCCGCCCCAGGCCAGAGTGGAGAGGCTGGAGGCCAGGGGCAGGCCGAATTTGCCGTGATCGCCGGCATCGTGGTAGCCGCCGCTCAGGTCGAGGTTGAGACCGGCCTGGAAGTTCTCAGGCCTCCGATCACCGAACCAGACCCCGTCGCGGCCATCGCTCAGACCGGAATCACCGCGCCAGGGCACCCGGTTGCTGGCTTCATCCAGGTCACCGGAGCGGTTGGCTTCATAGAAAAGGAACGAGAGCCCCAGGGCCGTGCCGTAGTCCGGCGCCGCATCGGCTCCGCCTGCCGTTCCGCCATCCAGTCCACCGGTTGTGCCGCCATCTGCAGGATCTCCTGGAGTCCCGTTTCCCTGTGGTGTGGGGTCGGGGGTTCCGCCGGATCCCGTCGTCGTGCCAGGCAGGACGCTGCCCTCGCGGAACAGCAGCGAGGCATCGAGCGTGCCGGAGTTGCCAATGGGTGTGCCCTGGGTGCCGTTGAATCCCACCGTCACGGATCCACCGGCAGGAATCGATGCGGCCCAGTCACGGCCGCTGACGGTGTAGCGGGTCAGGCCGCCGCCCAGATCGGTGGCTTCAACCCCAGCTCCCCAGGGATCGCCGGAGATCCGATGCAGCGTCTCGAAGCTGAAGCTCCAGTTCGGCAGGGCCTGGCCGGTGTTGTTGGTCACGGTCAGCTCGGCCGTGAAGCCATTCCACCAGCGGCTGCCGCCGACGCTGACGGTCAATGGTTGCGTGGTTGTCCCGGTCCCTCCTGTCTGCGGGGGGCTGGGATCCGTGGGGCCCACAGGCTCTGTGGGATCCACGGGCTCCATGGGCTCCATGGGCTCCATGGGATCGGCGGGATCGTGGTTGTCGTGGTCGTACGCCGGACCGTGCCCGCCTGCGCTGCCGTTGAACGCATCTCCGCCGATCGGCGTCAGGCCTGTGCCCCTGCGGCTCTGCAGTCCGTCGGTGACCTGGCCGGCCGGCCCCTGTGGGGTCAGCAGCCCGGCGCGGCTCACCAGGCTCACCTGATCCACGCTCACCCCGAACGCATCCTCCAGCCGGTCTTCCACCACCTGGTCGTTGTGGAATTCGAGGTTGGCCGGGATCAGCTGGCCGCGGCGGATGCCGGCCAGCAGGAGGCTCTGGCCGGTGGGCTCCACCGCGATCAGCAGACCCTCCGCTGTGTCGGACACCGTGAGCCGTTCCCTGGTGCCGAAGTAGAGGAAGCTGAGCTTCATGGTGGCGGGGTCGAAGCCTTCGACCCGTTCCTGCACGCCGGTTTCATGGGAGCGGACATAGACGGTGTCCACGTCCCGCTCGCCCACACCCTTCTCCCAGGAGAGGGCACCGCCGATGTCCTGGCGCAGGTGCTCGTTGGCGACGATGCCGAAGTTGGCGGGGCTCAGGTCGGCGAGTCCCACGCCCCGGATCACCTGGTCCTCGGGTGTCCAGGCCCAGGGATTGATGATCGCCGCGTCTCCAGCGGCGGTCTTGCCCACGATCAGGTTGTGCACCGACACATCACCGAAGTCGAGCCGGTCCCCGGAGGGATCGAAGCCTTCGATGTCCGCCCCGGCCGGATCGGCCCGGAACACCCGTCCACCCTGCGGGGCCGGGTCCGGTTCCGTGGGTGAGGGTGAGGGTGTGGGGCCTGGGGTGGGCGTTGGAGTGGGTGTCGGTGTGGGAAGCGGGGTGGGCGTCGGTGCTGGCGTGGGTGCCGGCGTTGGGGTGGGTATGGGCGTGGGATCGGTCGGGATGGCGCCGCCTGCGGCCAACAGCAGGGAGCTGTCGAGGGCGCCGCTCGAGCCGATCGCCCGTCCCTGGGTGGCGTTGAATCCCACGCTCACGCTTCCCCCAGCAGGCAGGCGGCTGGCCCAGCCGGCGCCGGTGAGGGTGTAGCGCCAGAGCCCGTTGCCCAGATCGATCCGTTCCGCCGTGGCTCCCCATGGCGTGCCGCTCAGCTGGTGGGGGCTGTCGAACACCACACTCCACGTCTCCAGGGCCACCGCTGAGGTATTGGTCAGCGTCAGCTGAGCCGTGAGACCGTTCCACCACACATCGCCGGAGATGGCAACGCTCACACCGGGCGTACTGCTGAGGGGAGGACTGAGGGGAGGCGCGTCAAGCTGGGCCATGGGTCGTATTGGAGTTGACTCCGGTGTAGGCCTGGCCCTGGCAACTCCGGCCGCGTCCCTTTGCGTGGTGTAAAACCCGGGGCCCGAATGCCCTGATCAGAGGGTGAACAGGGTGGAATGACGGGCTGTCATTCCGGAGGTGCAGATGCGCCTCTTGCAGCCACGATGAATCGAGACGATTGACTTGTCAAGTCTTTCGTCTGAACGCGGATGTGTTGTGAGCTGGAGTGGTCTGTGCAGCCTGGGGGTTGCAGCAGCCGGCCCCCGGGCGGTGGTCCAGGCCGCTGCGTCCTGTGGGGGCGCTGCAGCCTCGATCACCTGGGGCCTGCGTGCTGCCCTTCTCAGGCGCTGAGGGCCTGCAGGGCGGGGCCGCCATCCAGCTCCGGGATGGCGGCCATGCTCTCGGCGGAGAACATGCGGCGGCCCTCCAGCTGCCAGTGCTCGTGCTGCTCCAGCAGCACCGCGCCCACCAGGCGGATGATCGCGGCGTCATTGGGGAAGATTCCGACGACGCGGGTGCGTCGTTTGATTTCCTCGTTCACCCGCTCCAGCAGGTTGGTGCTCCAGATCTTGCGCCAGTGGTCCTTGGGGAAGTGGCGGAAAGCCAGCACGTCCTCTT
>NZ_JAYGIA010000056.1:0-13439 GCF_034931165.1 Synechococcus sp. BA-124 BA4
GAAACTGCCAAAGCGCATATCCGCGCCAAAGGAGAGCATCCGTTTCGGGTGATCAAACAGCAGTTCGGCTTTCAGAAGACCCGGCTGCGGGGAATGCTCAAGAACCGCTGCAAAGTGAATGTGCTGGCAGCCCTCTCGAACCTGTTTATGGCACGTCGCAGGTTGCTATGCAGTACATGATCAGAGGATTAGTGTGCCTATCGAGGGAAAGAATCAGCCAACATGGGCAGATTTTGGCACCCGAAAAGGTGAAATCAGGCCAAGTCAGCCTCAGATCCGCCAAAATTGTTCAATCCGAGCAAATTGCAGCCTTGGACCCTCTTTCAGGGCTCGTTGCCCAGAGGCTCCCTAGTCGCCGGGCCAGTCAGGCACGACTGAACATCCGGGCTGTCTGCACTCAGGCGCCCGGCACCGCATCGGTCCGAGAGGGCATGGGTGACTCTGCGCTCACCCGAGAGCTGTCCGACCCAGGCCCTCGCCGTCGTTGCGGAAGAAATCGCTCAGGCTGACGCCGGCCTCGTGGGCGGCCACGGTGACCTGCAGCTTCTGCTGGTCGTCGAGGCCGTCCCAGAAGGCATGGAAGAGATCGAGGGAGGCCTTGGCCGTGCCCACCACCCCCAGTAGCGAGAGGGGAACCGTGAGCCAGGGAAAGACCAGCAGCACCACGGAGAGCACGGCGCCCACGGCCACGCCGGTTTTCGCGGATTCCAGGCTCGTGCTCAGCACCAGACGAACCTGGGTGAAGCGGTCGAGTTCACCACGCTTGCGCAGGGCTTCGGTGCGCAGGGCCGTGAGCAGGGCCTGATAGGCGGCAAAGCAGAGGACGCCCCCCACGGTCGACTCGGAGAAGAATTCCCGTCCCGTGAAGGCCCCGCCGTTCTGGTTGAGGTCGATCGACGCCAGCCCCGCCAGCGGGGCGGCCTCCCAGCCGGCTCTGGGAATTCGGAAAGGGTCGCGCTCGCGTGTCATCTCAGGGAACGGCACCACTGGTTCCAGCATGCTCCAGATCCATGGCCACTGCCAAGGCATCGAGGACGACCGGAGCCTCGGGGATTGGTGCGCCGAGGCTTGGAGGATCTGATCTCGAGAGTTGGATCTCGCCAATCAGGAATGAACGGCTTGCTCAAAAAGGAGTCATGACTGTGATAAAATAAGTGCGTGATTGTCGGGCTGTCAGGCGAATTCGGCTTAAGTAAAGATAGGTACGAATACTGATCAATGCCCGTGGCTATCTGCTTAGGCTTGGGGAAGAGATCGGGAGATTGATGAGATGATGCAAGCTGTTCCGTCCGCTCCAGGCCTGATGGCTCCGGAGCGAACCGTTCACACGAGCCTCGATGACCTCCACGCCCTGCAGAGGCTGGCCAGCCACGATCCGGTCTTTGCCCAGGCGCTGAAGAACACCGGTTCCACCCATGCCGCCGCCAGCCTGGCGGCCCGTCATGGCCTGCACGTGAGTGCTGAAGCCCTCTGGCGCAACCGTGGTCGCCATGGGTTGCCCACCTGGCGGGGCTGATCACACGCGACTGATCGCGTCTTGAGGCGGTTGTCCGCCACGGTTCCGTTGCCGTTGAGCCATGGTCACTCCACCAACTCGCCCGTCGTCCCTCGCGCCCTCCCCATCCGGGTGTGAGGAATTGACTGTGTCCTGCCCCATCGAGGCGGGAAGCATCGCTGACCGCCTCACGCACTGGTGCGATCAGGATGCCCTTCAGCAGGAGAATGCCGTGCTTGAAGCCCTGGCCTGCTGCCGGGAATGGCTCCATGCCCTTCCCAGCAGCACCCAGTCCGGCGATGCCGTGCCCTTCCCGGCCGGTGCGGTGGCCACCCTGGTGTGCTCCGTCCAGTCGCAGGTGAATCATTCGGCGCGCTGCGGCCACTGAGGTGTCCTGGGCCACCGCCGCTCACCCCCTTGCTGTGAGAGCTGTGGGGGCCTGGCCTTCGTCACCTCTGCTGCGGGTCGGGCTCCAGCCATGCACCGCCGTGATCTGTTCGTCCTCCTCGGTCTTGCCGCCGGTGCATCCCTCGCCACGCGGGTGGAATCACGCGTCGCGGCCTCGGCGCTCCAGCCTTCCCCTGCACAGATCCCTTTCGAGCCCGTC
Organism: Synechococcus sp. BA-124 BA4; assembly: GCF_034931165.1. NCBI lineage: Bacteria > Bacillati > Cyanobacteriota > Cyanophyceae > Synechococcales > Synechococcaceae > Synechococcus > Synechococcus sp. BA-124 BA4. The sequence goes on from NZ_JAYGIA010000056.1 coordinate 2,103, forward strand.
CCGTTGCCCCTGCCCCTGTGGGGCGATGGTCGCTCGGCTGCCGAGCAGCAGCGTCAGTTGCGGCGCGTTTCGCTCGAAGATCGCCTGGTGGTGCCGCGCGGCTACCGCGCCGATCTGCTGGCCGCCTGGGGTGATCCGCTCGGCGATGGCCGCTTCGGCTTCAACAATGACCACCTGGCGTTCACCCCGCTGGGAGAGGGGCGGGCGTTGCTCACGGTCAATTTCGAGTACATCAGTCCAAGGGGCTGGAGCGAGGGGTATGGCGAGGCCACCGGCATGGCCCTGCCCTGGGCGGAGCTGATCGAGGGGCTCAGACCGCACGGCGGCTCGGTGGATGCGACGTCCCTGGCGCCGGATGACCCTCTGCTTCAGCTGGTGCGTGCGGTGGCGAGAGCCGCTCTCGAGGATCAGGGCATCGGTGTGATCGAGCTCCGGCAGGAGGCGGGGGGGCTCTGGCGTCGCCGGATCGGACCGTACGACCGCCGCCTCACGGGGCTTGAGGGGTTGGAGGATCCATCCCGCCGGCTGCGCATCAGCGGACCGGCCGCCGCCGTCTTCCGCCTGGGGAAGCGCCTGGGCCACGACGACGGACTGGCTGATCGCAGCATCGGCACCTTCGCCAACTGCGCAGGTGGGGTGACCCCCTGGGGCACGGTGCTCTCGGCCGAGGAAAACATCCAGTTCCACGTGGTGGAGGCGGTGTACGCCGATGGCACGTCTCCGTCTCCCGCGACGCAGCCGTTTCGCTGCGATGGCAGGAAGCTGGACGGGCTCGGCAATCCCTTCGCGCTGTCGGGCAACAAGTACGGCTGGATGGTGGAGGTCGATCCCCGTCAGCCAGGGCGGCCCGCCGTGAAACATTCCGCCCTCGGCCGCTTCCGTCACGAGGCGGTGGCCGTGAGGGCCAAGGCGGGTCAGCCGCTCGTGGTCTATTCCGGCTGCGATCGCCACGGCGGACACCTCTACCGCTTCGTGAGCGAGGCGCTGATCGCTGATCCCGCCGATCCGGCCAATTCGGCCCTGCTCGAGGCCGGACGCCTGGAGGCGGCCCGCTTCGAGCCCGATGGCACAGGCCGCTGGCTTCCGCTCGATCCCAGCACCCCCGTGAAGCCGCAGCGGCCCAGTCACTACGCGGCCTATGCCTTTCAGCAGCCCTCTCTGCTCCCCCACGGTGACCGCGGCCAGCCAGGCGCCGAAGCCCTGGCCAGCGACGAGGCGGTGGAGGCCTACTGCCGGCGTTACGCCACCCTGGCCGACCTCTACCCCGGCGAGGGCGAGGAGCGCCTGGGCGCCATCCTGATCGATGCCCACCTGGCCGCCAGCGCCATCGGCGCCACCGCCGCCGCCAGACCGGAAGACACGGTGATCGATCCCCTCAGCGGCGATCTGCTGGTGGCCTTCACCGCCGCGGGCTCCGATGACGGCGGCCGCGCCGATCCGGCGGTGTTTCACGGCCCCAACGGCGAGACCGCCTGGCCCCACGGCTGGATCATGGTCCTGCACGAAAACGGCTCCGCCGCGACGACCTTCCGTTGGCGGATGCTGGCCACCGGCGGCGCCCCCTGGCAGGGGGGCCAGGGGTTTTCGGGTCCCGACAACCTGGCCGTCGACCGCTCGGGCAACCTCTGGATGGTGACCGACCGCGGCGGTGGATCGGCCGACCTCGAGGTCTTCGGCAACAACAGCTGCTGGGTGCTCCCCAGCCAGGGGGCCGCTGCTGGAGGAGCCTTCTGCTTCGCCACCGGACCGGTCGAGTGCGAGCTCACCGGCCCCTGCTTCGATGCCGGTGACAACACCCTGTTCCTCTCGGTCCAGCATCCCGGCGAACGCCATGGCACCCGCCAGGGGAGTGCCGGGGACTGGCAGGTTCACCGACTGGTGGACCGTGACGGCCGCGCGTTCGAGCAGCGGCGCTGGGTGCCCCTGGGCTCCAACTGGCCCTCCGGCGTTCCCGGTCGCCCGCCGAGGCCCGGCATCGTGGCGATTCGCCGCCTCGCCGGCGGACCGTTGCTGAGTGCCGAAGCGCCGCCGTCCCGCCAGGGCTATCCATGAGGGAGCCTCCGGTGCACGCCCATGGCCGTCACCCCGACCACCCTCGCTGAAGCGCAGCAGCGTCTGCAGACAGATCTGGAGGGACTGAGCGGCGAGGAGGCCCGGCAGCGGCTCGAGCGCCACGGACCCAACACCCTCCCCGAAACGGCTCGAAGCGTCTGGAGTCAGCTGCTGGAGCACCTCTGGGGGCCCATCCCCTGGATGATCGAATCAGCGGCGCTGCTCTCGGCGCTCGTGGGCGACTGGACCGATTTCGGCATCATCATCACCCTTCTGGCGGTGAATGCGCTGGTGGGCTTCTGGGAGGAACACCAGGCCGGCCATGCCATCGAGGCCCTGCGCTCGCAGCTGGCCCTGCTGGCCCGGGTGAAGCGGGATGGCCGCTGGAGCACCATCCCCGCCCGGGACCTGGTGCCCGGTGATCTCCTGCATCTGCGCTCCGGTGACATCGTTCCCGCCGATGCGCTCCAGGTCGGCGCTGAGGCGATCGAGGTCGACCAGTCGGCCCTGACCGGGGAATCGTTGCCCGTGGCGAAGCAGGCGGAATCCATCCTCTACTCCGGCTCCATCGTCAAACGGGGTGAAACCGACGCTCTGGTCCATGCCACCGGTGCCGCCACCTCCTTCGCCACAACGGCCCGGCTGGTGCAGGGAACCCGTTCGGTCAGCCACTTTCAGCAGGCCGTCCTGAACATCGGCGATTACCTGATCGCCCTGGCTCTGGTCCTCGTTCTGGTGATCCTGATGGTGGGGATCTTCCGGCATCAGAGCCTGATCACGATCCTGACGTTCTCGCTCGTGCTCACCGTGGCCTCCATCCCGGTGGCCATGCCCGCCGTGCTCTCGGTCACCATGGCCGTGGGGGCGGAGAGGCTCGCCAGGAAGCAGGCGATCGTCAGCAAGCTCGCCGCGATCGAGGAGCTGGCGGGCATCGATGTGCTCTGCTCCGACAAGACCGGCACCCTCACCCGCAACCAGCTCAGCACGGGTCCCCCGTTCTGCTTCGGATCCTCCACGGCCGCGCAGATCCTGGAAGCCGCTGCCCTGGCCTCCCGCTGGGAGAGTCAGGATCCGATCGATCTGGTGATCCTCAACTCCGCTGCCGAGCAGGGCTTGAATCCAGAGGCCACGCTCGAGCGGTTCATCCCCTTCGATCCCGTCGGCAAACGCACCGAAGCCAGCCTGAGAACAGCCGCCGGTGAGTGCTTCCGGGTCAGCAAGGGAGCCCCTCAGGTGATCCTCGCCCTGGTGGGGGGTGACCCTGCCCTGGCTGCGCAGGTGGAGGCGGTGAGCCTCAGCTTCGCCGGGCGCGGTTTCCGCTCGCTCGGGGTGGCGCGTACCGATGCCACGGGACACTGGAACTATCTGGGAATCCTGCCGCTGCTGGATCCACCGCGGCCGGATTCCGCCACCACCATTGCCGAGCTCCAGCAGCTGGGAGTGTCGGTGAAGATGATCACCGGCGATCAGCACGCCATCGCCCTGGAAATGGCCAGGCAGCTGGGTCTGGGCCAGCGAATCCTGGACTCGGCTCTGTTGCTCGACTCACCGCCCCATCACAGCGGCCAGCTGAGCGAGGCGATCGAGCAGGCGGATGGCTTTGCTCAGGTCTTTCCAGAGAACAAATATCACATCGTCGATGTGCTCCAGCAGCGCGGACATTTCGTGGGCATGACTGGTGATGGGGTCAATGACGCCCCTGCGCTCAGGAAGGCGGATGCGGGCATCGCCGTGTCGAATGCGACCGATGCCGCCCGGGCCGCGGCCGACATCGTGCTCCTGACTCCAGGCCTCTCGATCGTGGCCGAGGCGGTGCGCGAAAGCCGCCGCATCTTTCAGCGAATGAACCACTATGCGATCTACAGAATCGCGGAAACGATCCGGGTGCTGCTGTTCACGACACTGTCGATTCTTGTCTTCGACTTCTATCCAGTGACGGCGGTGATGATCGTGCTGCTGGCCCTGCTCAACGATGGCGCCATCCTCTCGATCGCCTATGACCGTGCATCCTTCTCCCTCCGGCCCGAGCGCTGGAACATGCCGGTGGTCCTCGGCGTGGCCAGCGTGCTGGGGGTTCTGGGGGTGGCTGAGTCCTTCGGCCTCCTCTATGTCGCGGAGCATCTTCTCGAGCTCGGCCGGGACACGGTCCAGACCCTGCTGTACCTCAAGCTGTCCGTGGCCGGGCATCTGACGGTGTTCGTGGCGCGGACCCGCGGACCCTTCTGGCAGTCGCGGCCGGCCACGATCCTGACCACGGCGGTGCTCGTGACCCAGGTCGCCGCCACGCTGCTGGCGGTGTACGGCGTGGTCATGACTCCCCTGGGCTGGCCCCTGGCCCTGGCCGTCTGGGGGTACAGCCTGATCTTCTTCGTCTTCAATGACCGCGTGAAGATCCTGGCCTACGAGCTCTTTGATCCCCGCCGGCAGCTGCTGGGTCTGCAGGGACGGCCCAGCGGGATCTGAAGTCCATGCCGGATCAAGGCCTTGATGCGGCGTCGTGGCGCACCGACATGGCCGGCGATGGGGGTTGTGCCGACTCCGCCTGCTTCATCGTTCCCGGTGGCGTCTGCCGCTTCCAGGCTTCCGCGCCGGTGAGAAGGGCCGAGCCGATCAGCAGGGCCGCAAAGCCACGCCGCAGCTGCCGTTCCGGCAGATGCGGTGCCAGCCACTGACCCACCAGGCCCCCCAGGGCTCCGCCGGCCAGCAGCGGCAGCATCATCGGCAGGCTGGTCGCAGGCCAGTGGCCCTGCGCCGTCAGGGCCACCAGGCTGTTGGCCGCGATCAGCAGCAGGCTGGTGCCGCTGGCCAGGGGCATGGGCAGGCCGGCCAGCAGCACCAGGGCCGGCACGATCGCGAACCCGCCTCCCACGCCGGCGATGCCGGTGAGCAGACCCACCACCACCCCCTGCAGGGCCAGGGAGACCGTGGTGCTGATCGGCGCTCCTGCACTGCCGGCCCGGGGCAGGGGCTCCCGCGGCGTCGAGCGGCGGGTCAGCAGCCAGGAGGCCACCAGCGCCGCCAGGGCGAACACCGCCAGCTGGACGGGTTCAGGGATCAGGCCGGCCTTCACCAGGCTTCCGCCGATCCAGCTGCCGGCCAGGGCCGGCACACCCAGGATCAGGGCCGGCCGCCAGGCCACCTGGCGGCGACGGAGGTAAGGCCCCACGTTGCCCAGGGCCAGCAGGGTAACCACCAGCAGCGACAGGGGCACCGCCTCCCGGGTGGGCAGGGCCACGCCGCTGATCAGCAGGGGCATCAGCAGGATCGATCCTCCGGCGCCGAGCACCGCCAGCAGAAAGCCGATCAGGCCGCCTCCCGCGGCCAGCAGCGCCAGGGTGCCTGTGGTGAGCACAGCTCAGGAGTGGGTGGGTGTGGGGTGGTCCAGCGGCAGGCCGTCCCGCTGCCAGGCGCGCAGACCCCCCTGCAGATTGGCCACATGCGGGCGACCGGCCTTGAGCAGCTCCAGGGTGGCCAGGGCCGAGCGGCTGCCGGAATGGCAGAGCACCACCAGCGGCCGGCCGGAGGGGATTTCGCCCTGCCGCTGCTCCAGCTCCGGCAGGGGAATCAGCAGGCTGCCGGGGATGTGCCCGTCAGGTCCGTTGAATTCCTCGGCCGAGCGCACGTCCAGGAGGGTGAGATCAGCCTGGTGCTCGCGCACCCAGCGGGGCCCGAGCTGGGGCAGGCCGGCATAACTGCGCTGGATCGGGGCCCAGTCGTCCGGGCCGGGGGCCGTGTCCCCCCGGGGCCTGCCGCTGCGCAGGTTGGCGGGCAGGGCCTCGGCCAGCCTGCGGGGGTGGGGGAGCTGGAGATTCTCCATGTAGCCCACGAAGTCGCGCTCGTCGGCCTCGCCGCCGAGGCGGGCGTTGTAGGCCTTCTCCTCCGCGACCGAGCTCACGGTGCGCCCGTTGTAGTCGTGGCCGGGGTAGAGCCGACAGGTTTCGGGCAGGGAGAAGATCTGCCCGGTGATCGAGCGGTAGAGGGTGTGGGGGTTGCCGTCCTGGAAGTCGCAGCGTCCGCAGCCCCGCACCAGCAGCGCGTCGCCGGTGAAGGCCATCGTCTGGTCGTCGAGCACGAAAGTGAGGCAGCCGTTGGTGTGGCCCGGGGTGGCACGCACCTCCAGGTGGCGTCCGCCGAATGGCACCCGATCGCCGTGGTGGAGCGGCAGGGTGACGTTCTCGGCGCGGGCGGCGGCCGCCAGGCCGATGGCGCAGCCGGTGGCGTCGTGCATCAGCCAGCTGCCGGTGACGTGATCGGCGTGGGCATGGGTGTCGAGGCAGGCCACCAGCTTGATCCCCAGCTCCTGGATCAGGGAGAGGTCACGCTCGTGCTGCTCGAAGACCGCGTCGATCAGCACACCCTGTCTGCTCGCCACATCGGCGAGCAGATACGTGAAGGTGCCGGTGTCGGCATCGAACAGCTGCCGGAGAAGCAGAGTGGATCCGCCGGAGGCGGCCGCGAGCATGGCGGCCGCCTCCGGGGCGGAGCGAGGATCGGTGGAGAGAGACTGGGCCATGGGCTCCCGGGGGTGGAGGACTGACTTGGCTGCTATGAGCATAGCCACATAGCCGTGAGCTGGATCCATCCACCGCGCCTGGACAGGGTGCATAATGTCTCTAGAGACATAAACAAGTGCCATGGCTGTCCCCTCCGGCGGGACCATGCCGAGTCCCCGGCTTCTCGAAGAGCTCAGTCATTTCTTTCGTCTGCTGAGTGAGCCGGCCCGTCTTCAGCTGCTCTGCCAGCTGAAGACGGGCCGGCCCCATGGATGTGGCGTCGCTGATCGAAGTCACGGGCTTCAGTCAGTCCCACATCAGCCGACAGCTCGGCCAGTTGCAGCGCGCTGGCCTGGTGCGGGCGGAGCGTGAGGGTACACGACTGATCTATGAGGTCGCGGATCCTCTGGTCCATGAACTCTGCAATCTCGTGCAGGGCCGGCTGCGCAAGCGTCTGGAGGATCAGCTGCATCAGCTGCAGGCCATCTGAGTCCAGGCGGCCCGCGCACGCCGCCAGCCCGCGCAGGTCGTCCGGCCTGAAGTCGAAAGCCCAGCCGCCAGGGATGCCAGAGGGGTGGAAGGGAGCGGCTGGGTCGGTGTCAAAGGCCGACGAACCGATGGCCTCGATCCCAGACGCGGATGATGGGGCCGTGAGTGCCACCGGCGTGGTGGCGCCGCTGGCGAGATTGAGCGTGAAGTTGTGCATGTGGCGCTCGTGCATCCCCTCGATGCCAAGGCCGCCCCGATTGACGATGTCCGTCCCAGGTGTTCACCACCCGGCATGGACTGGAGAAGGGCCAAAAAAAAGAGGAGGGCCTACCACAGCCCGCCCCTCGGAACGTCTAACGAAATGTAACAGCTCCGGCGGGTTCTGCGTGGATTTCCCTAAGGAGTATTTCTGCTCGGGTTCGCCCCCCTGGGCGGCTGTCCCCGCCTGGACTGTCGGCCTAGGTTGGAGATCCTTCCTGGAAGGTGTCCCATGGCCTGGAGCCCATGGCCTGGTTCGTGAAGCTCGAGCAGGGTCTGGTGGACCGTGACCATTTCGACCGTCACCTTCAGGATCATCTCGATTGGGTGGCCGATCTCGCACGGCGCGGGCATCAGCCCAGCAGCGGGTACTGGCGGGATCGCAAGGGCATGAACGGCGCCGGTGCCGGTGGCATGCTCCTGTTCCAGGCCTACGACTGGCAGGAGGCCGAGGAGATCGTGCGCGGCGATCCCCTCATCCGCTCCGGTTGTGTCAGCTGGGTGCTCCACGAATGGCGGGTGGTGGCCGGGGCGATTCCGGCCGGATCCCCCGCTCCCGCTCCATGACCACCCCCACGCCCCGATCACGGCGGCCCAGCAGGCTCTCCCCCCGATGGTGACCCTCTCCGATCGCCAACACGATCAGCGACCTGATTCAGGGGGATGTGAGCGATGTGGCGGTGGCCGTGGTGATCAACGATCTCTAGTCGGACCATCGCTACCTGCGAATTCCCTGGTCCTCTTCCCTCGGTTGGAGTTGCGCTGGATCGCTGCCTAGGTTGACTCCCTCACCTGGTTCCTCCGGCCTTGTTCCCTGGATCCGCGGGCGGCACGGGCCGTTCAGGTCTGCACCGCTGGTTGATCGGTGAGCCCCTGCCCACCAGCGCCCATGCCGAGGAGCGCCTCAGTAACGGCGAAGCCCTGGCGATCCTGAGCTCCGACGCTCTCTCCTCGGTGGCCTATGCCAGCCAGGAGATCCTGCTGGTGCTGAGCCTGGCCGGTGCCGCCGCCCTCAGCCTCACCGTGCCGATCACCGGCCTGATCGTGGCGCTGATGCTGGTGGTGGCGGTCAGCTACCGCCAGACGATCAAGGCCTATCCCCATGGGGGAGGCTCCTACCGGGTCTCCCACGACAACCTGGGGGTGGTGCCGGGTCTGGTGGCCGGGGCCTCCCTGGCCATCGACTACGTGCTGACCGTGTCGGTGAGCGTGGCGGCCGGCATCGCCGCGATCACCTCCCTTCTGCCGCAGCTGGCTGTGGAGCGGATTCCCCTCTGCCTGCTGGCGGTGGCGCTGCTGATGCTCGTGAATCTGCGCGGGGTGCGCTCCAGTGCGCGCCTGCTCAGCCTGCCCACCTTCCTGTTCATGGGCCTCGTGCTCACCCTTGTGGTGCTGGGGCTGGTGAAGCTCCGGCTCGGCCTGCTGCCGCCTCTCGACGTGCCTGATCAGGCCGGGCAGCTGGCGCGGATTCAGGGGGGTGAGCTGGCGGTTCTGGGGCCGGTGCTGCTGATGCGTGCCTTCAGTTCCGGTTGCGCGGCCCTCACGGGCATCGAGGCCATCAGCGACAGCGTGATGGTGTTCAAGCCGGTGGAATGGCGCAATGCGCGCCGGGTGCTCACCGGCATGGTGATCGTGCTGGCGGTGATGTTCAGCGGCATCAGCGTGCTGGCCAGTCAGCTGGGCCTGGTGTATGTGGAGAACGGTCCCACGCTGCTCTACCAGCTGGGGGAACGCATCTTCGCGAATGGACTGCTGCTCTCGGTGCTGCAGCTGAGCACCCTGCTGATCCTGCTGCTGGCGGCCAACACCGCCTATGCCGATTTCCCCCGCCTCTCGGCCTTCCTGGCCCAGGACGGCTACATGCCCCGGCAGCTGGCCTCCCTGGGTGACCGTCTGGTGTTCAGCAACGGCATCGTCCTGCTGAGCGGATTCGCCACGGTGCTGCTGCTGGTGTTCGAGGGCAGCGTCACGCGCCTCCTCCCGCTCTATGCCGTGGGGGTGTTCACCAGCTTCACCCTCTCCCAGGCGGGCATGGTGGCGCACTGGTGGAAGGAGCGGCAGAAGGGCTGGCTCGGCAAGGCTCTGGTCAATGGATTCGGTTCTCTGGTCACGGGGGTGGTCTGCGCGGTGCTGCTGTACAGCAAATTCCGCCTCGGCGCCTGGGTGATCGTGGTGGCGGTGCCGCTGCTGGTGACCCTGCTGCTCACGATCAAGGCCCACTACCGCCAGGTGGCACGACGCCTGCGCCTGGCTCCCGAGGTGCGCCTCCACCTGCCGGAACCCCTCCGGGAGGGCGGCTCGCCGGTGGTGCTGCTGGTGGGGCAGTTGCACCGCGGCAGCTTCGAGGCTCTGCGCTATGCGCGCACCATCGCCGACAGCCTGGTGGCGGTCCATGTGGATCTCGGAGACGGCCGCGCCGAGTCTTTCCGGGAGCAATGGCAGCGCCAGCTGCCGGACGTGGAGCTGGTGATCCTGCCCTCCCCCTACCGCTCCCTGATCGATCCGGTCAGAGCGTTCATCCACCAGTTCGAGATCGAGCACGGCAACGGAGGTGACCAGTTCTGCACCGTGGTGCTGCCGGTGTTCGTGACCCGGCACGGGTGGGAGAACCTGCTGCACAACCAGTCCACCTACGTCCTGCGCCATGCCCTGCGCCGGGAGGGGACCCGGGTGGTGACGACGGTGGGGTTCTATCTCTGATCGACCACCCCGCAGGATCCCCATGGACCCTGCAGTCGGCGGGGCCACTCACACCTGCTCACAGCTGAACACGCCGGCGTCATCCCACAGGCGCAGATCGGAGCCATGGTTGGGACAGAGTCGCTCTCACCCGCCGCGAAGCCTTCCGGAATGCTGCCGACCAGCCTGCGCCGATGGCCGGTACCGGGATCCTCCGCGGCTACGGATGCTGATCAGCTCCAACGGCCAGCGTGGCGCTGGCCGCCCCCACGCCGGCTGATCGCTGCGGCAGCGCTGCTGGCGCTGGGGCTGGCCGGCGGTGGCTGGCTGGTCTGGCACCAGCGGCAGATCCGGGCCAGGCGGGCAGACCTGGCCGCCCGGACCGCGCCGGTGGAGCGCCGTGACGTGATCCTGAAGGTCACGGCCGCCGGCTCGATCCGTCCCACGACGCCGGTGAACATCAGTCCGAAGCAACCCGGCCGGGTCACGGCGCTGAGCGTGGATCAGGGGGATCGGGTCAGCGCCGGACAGGTCCTGGCGCGGATGGACGACAGCAACCTGCTGGGCAGCCTGCTCAGGGCCCAGGGAACGGTGGCGGCGGCGCTGGCGAACCTCGAGAAGCTCCAGGCCGGCAACCGGCCCCAGGAGATCGAGGAGGCCCGGCGCACTCTGCAGGCGGCCGTGGCCGAGCAGATCGCCGTGGGCTCCACCTATCGCAGCAATCTCCAGCTCTATGGCTCCGGAGCGATCGCCCGTGTGGCCTTCGACGCCAGCCGCTCGGCGTTTCTCGCCAGCGAGGCACGGGTGAGCGCCCTGCGGGCACACCTGGATCTCGTCCGGGCCGGCAGCCGCGCCGAGGACATCGCGGCGGCCCGTGCCCAGCTGCAGCAGGCACGGGGTGATCTCGCCACGATCCAGGCCCAGGTGGAGGACACCGTGATCCGTGCCCCCTTCGCTGGGGTGATCACCCAGAAGTACGCCGATGTGGGCGCCTTCGTGACGCCCACCACCTCGGCCAGCGCCACCAGTTCGGCCACTTCCTCGTCGATCCTGGCGCTGGCCAGTCAGCTGGAGGCGGTGGCCAACGTGGCGGAGGTGGATGTGGGGGCGATCAGACCTGGCCAGGCGGTGGATCTTCAGGTGGATGCCTTCCCCCGCCAGGTGTTCCGGGGAACGGTGCGGCTGGTGGCTCCGGAAGCGGTGGTGGAGGACAACGTGACCAGCTTCCAGGTCAGGATCGCCCTGGGTGAGCAGGCACGCGCCAGGCTCCGCTCCGGCATGAACCTCACGGCCAGCGTGCTCGTGGGCCGGCAGCCGGATGCCCTGCTGATCCCCCCCCCGGCGATCGTCAGCGAGCGGGGCGGCA
>NZ_JAYGIA010000057.1:0-13341 GCF_034931165.1 Synechococcus sp. BA-124 BA4
GCGCAGCAGCAACCCCTGTGACGCTCCCCACACCTCCAGCTCCGCCAGGTGGCTCATGCGGGGAACGGCTCCCAGGCCAGCACCGTCTCCAGGGGCAGGGGGCCCCGGATGTGGGGGAAGAGCTCGCCGCTGCCGGGGGCCGGCTCCTCCTCCACCTCAATGCCGGCCGCCGCGAGGCGCCCGGGATCGATCGTGAGCAGCAGCACATCGGCCGCATCGGCATAGAAGCGCTGGTGGGTGGCCTCGAGCTGATGGCTGTGGCTCGCGTGGATGAAGCCCACGTCCTCCAGGCTCAGGCCGCGGCTGGAGCGGCGGTAGATCCCCTCGCACTTGGCGGCGCGCCATTCCGGTGCCAGGGCCAGGTGATACAGCCAGCGCGGCGAGCGCCAGGCGGCTCGCAGTGCCCAGGGCGGGGCCATCACCGCCGCCAGCTCGGGGCTGGCGAGAAACCGCCCCAGCCACGCCTGCACCGCCGTCAGACCCGCTGCGGCCTCGAACCCCTCCGGATCCGCCAGGCGGAACTGGCGCACAAACGGCAGCAACGCCAGATCCGCCAGGGAGGGCCGCTCCCCCAGCTGGGGCAGCTGCTCATTCCAGGCGCGCAGGATCGTCAGGGCCGCCGCCCGGTGCTCCTCGGGGTCGGCGCCCGGGTGACGGCCGGCGTACTTGAAGCGGTCGAGATGGTGCTTGAAGGGACCGTCGTTGCTGGCGATCAGCGCCTCGATCAACGCCCGCTCGGCCGCGTCACCCGATGTGTCGGCCCGCCGCAGCAGATCACCGGGGTCGTGGCGCTCCAGGGCCCAGCGCATCACCGCCAGGCTCTGATCGATCACGGAGCCAGCTCCATGGCTCTGGCCTGCTGAGGTGCCATTGGCTGACAGCACCAGCACCGGCACCGTGCCCTTCGCGGAGGCCTCCAGCAGTTCGGGGGGCTTGGCCTTCAGGTTCACCTCCCGCAGCTCCAGGTCAGGGCCGGGCCGCACCCCCGCCGCCGCCAGGGCCAGCCGGGCCCGGATCGCATAGGGGCAGCGGCGGAAGCTGTAGAGGATCGGCCGATCCGCCCTGGGCACAGACCGGATCACCAGGGCGTCCCATCCTTGCGGCTGAAGCGCCAGCCGTCATCCAGCTCCCGGGCCTGCAGGTCGTCGTCGGGATAGTCGACCTGATCGCCGGGGGTGCGATCGCCGATCTCCAGCAGGATCACCGTCTCGGCGCCGCGGTTCACCAGGTGATGCGCATTCCCCCGGCCCGCCGCGAAGCCTGCCGCCATCCCCGGGGCCAGCTCCAGTTCCCCCTCGTCGCTGATCAGGGTGGGATGCCCCTGCAGCACATACACGAATTCATCCTGGAGGCTGTGGGCATGGCGCAGGGCCGTGCAGGCTCCCGGGGGCAGCAGGGTCTGGTTCACGCCGAACCGGCTCAGGCCGAAGAGATCACCCAGGACCCGCTTCTCCCGTCCGGCCAGTCGCGCCGCGAAGGGGGCCGGATAGGAGCTGGCCCGCTGGCGCGGCGGCACCGCGCTCGCCAGCACGGCCCTGGGCTGTCGGTCAGGCTCCAGCCAGCCGTGGCGGGCGTCCGCCGACCACAGCCGCTCCGGTGAGTAGGCCCTCAGGGGCCAGGCGGGATCCGCCAGGGGGGAGCTCAGCAGCTGCTCCAGTGACTCCAACAGCGGGAGCTCCTGATGGCTCGCCTGGTGAGCGGCCACCGCCCGCAGGAACCAGCGGGTGAGGGTCTCGTGGTAGCCGGAGCCGTCGCTGTTCGGGGTGCCGGTGGCCTCGTTGTAGGCGCGGATCCGCTGGCGCAGATGGACCAGGGCCTGGTCATGGCCCCACCGGCGCAGGCTCACCAGCGCCACCAGCAGGTGGGCCTGGTGGGTCCAGTGCGAGCGGGGAAGGCTGCCGTTCTCAAAGGCGGCCGCAACGGCCTCGATGGCCTCAGGTGTCGACCACGACGCCACAACTGAAGCCATCACCAGATCGGCCATGGGCCCCCTCAGCTGGTGAAGACCTGGGCGATGTGCACCTGGCCCCGCCGCTCTGCCAGCTCAACCTGGCGCTGGCGTTCCATCAGCTGGGCGCGGCGCTCCGGGGAGAGACCATCAACGCAATGGCGGCAGCTCACGCCCTTCTCGTAGCTCGCCAGCTGGCGGTCGCTGGGCGAGAGGGGCCTGCGGCAGCCGTGGCACAGGCTGTGCTCACCGGGCTCCAACTGGTGATTCACGGCCACCCGCTGATCGAACACGAAGCATTCGCCCCGCCATTGGCTGGCCGGCTCCGGCACCTGCTCCAGATAGCGCAGGATGCCGCCTTCGAGGTGATGCACCCCCTCGAAGCCCTGCTCGAGCAGATGGGCCGTGGCCTTCTCGCAGCGGATGCCACCGGTGCAGAACAGCGCCAGGGCCTGGGGTTCGCGCTCCGCCACCAGGGGGCGCAGCACCGTCTCCACCCAGTGGGGGAAATCAGCGAAGCGCTCCAGGCCCGGATCGATCGCCCCCTCGAAACTGCCCAGCGCCACCTCATAGGAGTTGCGGGTGTCGATCACCAGGGTGCCGGGATCGCCGATCAGCCGGTCCCACGCGGAGGGCGCCACGTAGGTGCCCACCCGCTCGCCGGGTCGGGCTTCGGGGCGGCCCAGGGTCACGATCTCGGCCTTGAGGCGCACCTTCAGCCTGTGAAAGCCGGGCCGCTCGCTCCAGCTCAGCTTGGCCTCCAGATCCGCCAGGCGTGGATCGGCGCGCAGGTGAGCGAGCACCGCGCTCACCCCGTCCTCGGGGCCGGCGATCGTGCCGTTGATGCCCTCCTCCGCCAGCAGCACGGTGCCCTTCACCCCCTGGCTCCCGGCCAGCGCCAGCAACTCCTCGCGCCAGGGCGGCAACTCGGCGGCGGAGAAGGTCACGAACTTGTAGAAGGCCGCGATCCTCTCGCTCAAACCGCCATCTCCACACGCACCCCCGCCGCCGCCAGCAGCGCCCGGTCGGAGTCCACATCGGGGTTGCCGGTGGTGAGCAGGGTGTCGCCATAGAAGATGGAATCGGCCCCCGCCTGCAGGCAGAGGATCTGGGCCTCGCGGCTCAGCTGCTCGCGGCCGGCGCTCAGGCGCACCCGGCTGTAGGGCATCAGGATGCGGGCGGTGGCCACCATGCGCACCAGCTCGAGCGGGTCCACCGGCGGTTGCTGCTCCAGCGGAGTGCCCTCCACCGCCACCAGGGCGTTGATCGGCACGCTCTCGGGATGGGGATCAAGGCCGGCCAGCACCTGCAGCAGACCGGCGCGGTCGCTGGTGGTCTCCCCCAGGCCGATGATGCCGCCGCAGCAGAGGGTGATGCCCGCCTGACGCACCCGGGCCAGGGTTTCCAGGCGCTCCTGGTAGGTGCGGGTGGTGATGATCCGCTCGTAGTGCTCGGGGCTGGTGTCGAGGTTGTGGTTGTAGGCGGTGAGGCCCGCCGCCGCCAGGCGCTCGGCCTGGGCGTCGGTGAGCATGCCGGCGGTCACGCAGGCCTCCAGACCCAGCTCACGCACACCGCGCACCATCGCCAGCATCGCCTCGAAGGGGGCCCCATCGCGGATGTCGCGCCAGGCCCAGCCCATGCAGAAGCGGTGGGCACCGGCCGCCTTCGCCGCCCGCGCCCGCGCCAGCACCGGCTCCACCTCCAGCTGTGGCCGTCCGCTGACGTCGCTGCTGTTGTGCATCGACTGGGGGCAGTAGGCGCAGTCTTCTTCGCAACCGCCGGTCTTGACGCTGAGCAGCGAGGCGAGCTGCACCCGGTAGCCGGGGTTGGCGGCCCGGTGCACGCCCTGAGACCGCCAGAGCAGGTCGATCAGCGGCATCTCCAGCAGCTCCTGGATCTCCTCGCGGCTCCAGTCGTGGCGCAGGTCAGGGGCACCAGCGGCGCTGGCCGGGGCGGCAGCGGCTGAGGGTCGGGCAGTGGTGGTCAACGGGGCAGGGAGCGGGAGGGGAGAGGGTCAGGCGCTGGGGGGATGAAGGGGCTCAACGCCACCGAAGCGCCGCTGGCGGCCCTGGTAATCCAGCACGGCCCGCAGCAGGGCCTGTTCATTGAAATCGGGCCAGAGCACATCGGTGATGTGGATCTCGGCGTAGGCCAGTTGCCAGAGCAGGAAATTGCTGATCCGGTACTCGCCGCTGCTGCGGATCAGCAGATCGGGATCCACCTCGCCCGCGGTGAGCAGCTCGGCCTCGAAGTGGGTCTCATCGATCGCGGCGGGATCGAGCTCACCGCGGGCAGCCTGCTCCGCCAGGCGCCGGGCCACCTGCACCAGCTCCCGCCGGCCGCCGTAGTTGGTGCAGACATTGAAGTGAATGCCGGTATTGGCGGCGGTGCGGGCCTCGGCAGCGGCAATGCGCTCCTGGAGGCCTTCCGGCAACTGCTTGAGGTCGCCCAGGAAACGGATGCGCACCCGCTCACGCTCGAGGGCCTGCAGCTCACGCGCGAGCACCCGCTCGAACAGGGCCATCAGGAAGGTCACCTCCTCGCCGGGCCGGTTCCAGTTCTCGGTGGAGAAGGCATAGACGGTGAGAGCACCGATGCCCCAGTCGCTGCAGAGGCGCAGGGTGCGCTTGAGGGCTTCCACTCCTTCTCGGTGACCCATCATCCGCGGCAGGCGCCGCTGGCTGGCCCAGCGGCCGTTGCCATCCATGATCACGGCCACATGGGCCGGCAACCGGGCGGGATCCAGACAGGCCGGCAGCAGCTCCGAGGGCTGGGCGGAAACCTGGATCGGGTCGGTGGTCGCCGGAGAGCGACTCATGCGCGGGATTCGGGCGTGTCCTCGGCCACGGTACGTCCAGTGGGAAGAGGCACCACCGAACCTCCCGAAGTCTTGGCCGGGGGTTTCGTGGACGAGGGAGCCAGGGCGGCGGTCAGCAGCTCACGCAGACGGCTGCTCGTGATCGGCCGCTCCAGCTTCCCCTGGCGGGCGAGGGAGAGGGTGCCGGTCTCCTCGGAGACCACGATGCAGAGGCAGCGGTCGAAGCGTTCGGTGATGCCGAGGGCCGCCAGGTGGCGGGTGCCATAGCGGGTGATGCCCTGGCGGGAGAGGGGCAGGATCACCCCGGCGGACAGGATCCGGCTGCCCCGCACCAGCAGGGCCCCGTCGTGCAGCGGCGTGTCCGCGGCGAAGAGGTTCAGCACCAGATCCACCGAGAGCATGGCGTCCAGCTCGATGCCTGGATTGAGGAAGTCTTCAGGTCGCAGATCGCTGCCCAGATCCACCAGGATCAAGGCTCCCCGGCGGCCCTGGGAGAGACGGCCAGCCGCCTCGGTGAGCATCGCCACCGCTCCTGACATCTCCTGGTCAACCCCCTGGTTGCCCAGAAGCACGTCGAGGCGGCCCGTGCCCAGCAGCTCCATCAGGCGCCGCAGCTCCCCCTGCCAGAGGATCGCCAGGGCCAGGCTGCAACCCAGCACCACGGCCTCCAGCAGGCGGGTGGTGAGGGGGAGATTGGCGAAGCGCTGGACCACCCAGACCAGGGCCACCAGAAACAGCCAGCCACGCAGGAGCCAGAGGGTGCGGGATTCGCGCACCCGCGCCAGCAACAGCATCCCGAGGGCGGAGGCAAACAGCAGATCCAGCAGCAGGCGCAGATCGAGGAGCCTCAGCCAGATCACAGAGCCCTAAAGCAGTTCGCTCATGTTACCGGCCGAAATCGTTCCGGCAGCAGGTCGTGGAGCAGCAGCTCGTCTGGTCGCTCCCGCCGTTGCACCAGCTCCGCCTGTCCCCCATGCACCAGCACCGCCGCAGGCCTTGGGATGCGGTTGTAGTTCGAGGCCATCGAGGCGTTGTAGGCGCCGGTGGCGAAGACCACCAGCAGATCACCGCTGCTGCTGGGGGGCAGGGCCAGGTCCTTGAGCAGCACGTCACCGGATTCGCAGTGCTTGCCCGCCACCGTGACCGTTTCCGTGGCCTCGGCCGTGGGGCGCTCCGCGAGCACCGAGGTGTAGCTCGACTGATAGGTGATCGGCCGGGGGTTGTCGCTCATGCCCCCATCCACCGAGAGGTAGGTGCGCAGGCCGGGGATCTGCTTGCGGCTGCCGATCGTGTAGACGGTCAGGCCGGCCGTGGCCACGAGGGAGCGCCCCGGCTCGCACAGCAGCCTGGGCAGCTCGAGATCCCGTTCGCGGCAGGCGCGCACCAGGGCCTCGGCCACCCCCTGCACCCACTCCTGGATGCTCGGGGGATCATCGGAGGCCACGTAGCGGATGCCCAGCCCGCCTCCCACGTTCAGATCACTCACGGGATGGCCGAGAGAGCGGGCCAGGGCCAGGGCATCCGCCATCACCCCGGCCAGGTCGCGGTGAGGCTGCAGTTCGAAGATCTGGGAGCCGATGTGGGCATGCAGGCCCGTGAGGCGGGCCCAGGGGCACCCGGCCAGGCGCTGCAGCACCGGCTCGAGCTGATCGGGGTCGAAGCCGAACTTGCTGTCGAGGTGGCCGGTGCGGATGTACTCATGGGTGTGGCACTCGATGCCGGGGGTGAAGCGCAGCATCAGCGGCACCACCCGGCCCGCCGCGGGGGCGATCTCGGCCAGGCGTTCGAGGTCGTGGTCGTTGTCGACCACGACGGTCACACCGTTGGCCACCGCCAGGGAGAGCTCCTCATCCGACTTGTTGTTGCCATGCAGGACGATCCGCTCCGGCGGCATGCCCCCCTCAAGGGCGGTGAGCAGCTCACCCGCCGAGACGGCATCGAGACCGAGGCCTTCGGAGGCCACCAGGGCGCTCAGCACCAGGCTGCTGTTGGCCTTGGAGGCGTAGAGCGCCAGGGAGGGGGCGGGATAGTGGGCGGCGAGGGCCTCCCGGTAGGCCCGGCAGCTGGCCCGCAGGGTGTCTTCATCCAGCACATAGAGGGGTGTGCCGTAGCGGCGAGCCAGCTCACCCAGATCACAGCCGCCCACCTGGAGTCTGTCCTGGCCGTCGAGGGCCGTGGTCAGCGGCGTGAGGTTGCGGTTGGGACTGAGGGCATCAGCGTCCGGCTCATAGGGACGCCTCGGCGGACTGGGCACAGCGACGTCGCCGACGGCCTGGTCAGCCGGAGTGACGGGAGAAACGGTCATCGGCGCCATCCTTGGGGCTGTGTCCTGATTGACCCCAATCGTAAGGATGAGCATCGAAGGGGCAGGGGCAGGACCGCACGGGCTGAAGACCCAGAGGCTGCGGCCCATCCACGCCGAGGCCTGCCACCGGCTGGATCGGCTCTGCCGGCCCCACGGCTGGGACCTGCCGCAGTGGCATCAGGAGCTGGAGGCCCAGCAGCGTGGGGACCGTGGCCGCTTTGTCCTGGGGGTGCTGCACGGCTCTCGGCTGGTGGCTGTGACCAGCGGTTGGCTGATCCTCGACGAGCTGCAGATCCTGGTGGTGCTGGTGCACCCCGCTCAGCGGCGGATCGGCCTGGCGCGGATGGTGCTCAGCGAGCTGATGCGGGAGGGCCGTGAGCAGGGCGCCAGCGGGGCCACCCTCGAGGTGGCGGCCGACAACACGGCCGCTCTCGGGCTCTACGGGTCGCTCGGATTCCGCAGCACCGGCCGTCGTCGCGGTTACTACCGCGATGGCCAGGATGCTCTGATCCAATGGTGCCAACTCGAGGGTGCGACTGGTTAGTTGTGTGTCCGCTGAGTGCAACACCTCCAACTGGCGATCACCAAGGTGCGGATTGCCGCCATTTGTTGATGCGTAAGGCCGTACGAATTCAGTCCTGAGCATGTGGCGATCAAGCCATGCCATCCCTGCTGTGGCAGCGGATCCGGCCGAATCGGAAGCAGAATCACGCACACCCTCTCAGCCCTGATAGGTTGGTGTGACTTGCACAGGCACCGCAGATGTTCGAGCGGTTTACCGAGAAGGCCATCAAGGTGATCATGCTGGCCCAGGAAGAGGCCCGAAGGCTGGGCCACAACTTCGTGGGTACCGAGCAGATCCTGCTGGGCCTGATCGGTGAGGGCACCGGTGTGGCCGCCAAGGTCCTCAAGTCGATGGGGGTCAACCTCAAGGACGCCCGGGTCGAGGTGGAGAAGATCATCGGCCGCGGCTCCGGCTTCGTGGCCGTTGAAATTCCGTTCACCCCCCGTGCCAAGCGCGTGCTGGAACTCTCCCTCGAGGAGGCTCGTCAGCTCGGGCACAACTACATCGGCACCGAGCACCTGCTCCTGGGCCTGATCCGGGAGGGTGAGGGCGTTGCCGCCCGGGTGCTGGAGAACCTCGGCGTCGACCTGGCCAAGGTGCGCACCCAGGTGATCCGCATGCTGGGTGAGACCGCGGAGGTCACCGCCGGCGGTGGTGGCAGCAAGGGCTCCACCAAGACGCCCACTCTCGATGAATTCGGCAGCAACCTCACCCAGCTGGCCGCCGAGGGCAAGCTTGATCCCGTGGTGGGCCGCCACAACGAGATCGATCGGGTCGTGCAGATCCTCGGGCGCCGCACCAAGAACAATCCCGTGCTGATCGGTGAACCGGGTGTCGGCAAGACCGCCATCGCCGAGGGCCTCGCCCAGCGCATCATCATCGGCGAAGTTCCCGACATCCTCGAGGACAAGCGGGTTCTCACCCTCGACATCGGCCTGCTGGTGGCCGGCACCAAGTACAGGGGCGAATTCGAGGAACGCCTCAAGAAGATCATGGAAGAGATCCGGGGCGCCGGCAACGTGATCCTCGTGATCGACGAAGTGCACACCCTGATCGGTGCCGGTGCCGCCGAAGGGGCGATCGACGCCGCCAACATCCTCAAGCCGGCCCTGGCCCGTGGCGAACTCCAGTGCATCGGCGCCACCACCCTGGATGAATACCGCAAGCACATCGAACGGGATGCAGCCCTGGAACGCCGCTTCCAGCCGGTGATGGTGGGCGAACCCTCCGTGGTCGACACCATCGAGATCCTGCGCGGTCTGCGCGAGCGCTACGAGCAGCACCATCGCCTGAAAATCAGCGATGAAGCTCTGGTGGCCGCCGCCACCCTCGGTGATCGCTACATCTCCGATCGTTTCCTGCCCGACAAGGCCATCGATCTGGTCGATGAAGCCGGCAGCCGCGTGCGCCTGATGAATTCCAAGCTGCCTCCGGCGGCCAAGGAGCTCGACAAGCAACTGCGGGCGATCCAGAAGCAGAAGGAGGACTCCGTCCGCCAGCAGGACTTCGGCAAGGCCGGCGAACTGCGCGACAAGGAAGTGGAACTGCGCGATCAGATCCGCTCGATCCTCCAGGCTCGACGCGACGAGGAGCCGGTGGCCTCAACCGCTGTGGAAGGATCCGCAGAAGCCACCGCCGAGGCCGAGGCCAGCACCGCAGCCGACAACGCCCTGGCCTCCTCCAGCGGCGAGCGTCATCCGGTGGTCACCGAAGAGGACATCGCCCAGATCGTGGCCTCCTGGACCGGTGTTCCCGTGCAGAAGCTCACCGAGAGCGAATCGGTGAAGCTGCTGAACATGGAGGAGACCCTGCACCAGCGCCTGATCGGCCAGGACGAAGCCGTCAAGGCCGTGTCCAAGGCCATCCGCCGCGCCCGGGTCGGTCTCAAGAACCCCAACCGCCCCATCGCCAGCTTCATCTTCTCCGGTCCCACCGGCGTGGGCAAAACGGAGCTCACCAAGGCCCTGGCCGCTTACTTCTTCGGCAGCGAGGAGGCGATGATCCGCCTCGACATGTCCGAGTTCATGGAGCGGCACACCGTCAGCAAGCTGATCGGTTCGCCTCCCGGCTACGTGGGCTTCAACGAAGGTGGCCAGCTCACGGAAGCCGTGCGCCGTCGTCCCTACACGGTGGTCCTCTTCGATGAGATCGAGAAAGCCCACCCCGACGTGTTCAACCTGCTGCTGCAGCTGCTGGAAGACGGTCGCCTGACCGACTCCAAGGGCCGCACGGTGGACTTCAAGAACACCCTGATCATCATGACCTCGAACATCGGCTCGAAGGTCATCGAGAAAGGCGGTGGTGGTCTCGGCTTCGAGTTCTCCGGCGCCGCAGTGGAGGAAACCCAGTACAACCGCATCCGCTCCCTGGTCAACGAGGAGCTCAAGCAGTACTTCCGTCCTGAGTTCCTCAACCGTCTCGACGAGATCATCGTCTTCCGGCAACTCAGCCGCGACGAGGTCAAGGAGATCGCCGAAATCATGCTGCGCGAAGTGTTCGGCCGCATGCAGGAGAAAGGCATCGGTCTTTCGGTCACCGAAGCCTTCAAGGAGCGCCTGGTCGAGGAGGGCTACAACCCCAGCTACGGGGCACGTCCCCTGCGCCGGGCCGTGATGCGCCTTCTCGAAGACTCCCTGGCGGAGGAATTCCTCTCCGGCCGCCTGAAGGAAGGGGATTCCGCCCTTGTCGATGTCAACGATGAGAAACAGGTGGTGATCCGCCACCAGACGGTGGTCGCAGAACCCGAACTGGCCGGTGCCAGCGTCTGACCACGCCTCGATGGTGACAGCTCTCAGTCAGCATGCGATCGCCCCCGCCCGTCTGGTGCGGGGGCCTTCAGCATGGTCGAGCTCGCTCGACTCCCTGCCCTCCCTCTGCCGACGCCCATTGCTGCTGGGCCGCAGCCAGGCCACCGCCCACCTGCGCGAGCGGGCCTGCGCCGATCTGAGGCGGCTGGGGCTCGACCCCCTGTCCGGAACCCTGCAGTTCGACTGTTGCGAGGATGACCTCCAGCGTCTGGCGGCGCAAGCCGTGGCCAGCCGCTGCGACGGAGTGATCGCCATGGGCGGTGGCAAGGTGCTGGACGCGGGCAAGCTGCTGGCCCATCGCCTCGGTCTGGCCTGCATCACCGTGCCCACCAGCGCCGCCACCTGCGCCGGCTGGACCGCCCTGGCCAACCTCTATTCAGCCGATGGAGCCTTCCGCTCCGATGTGGCGCTGGATCGCTGCCCCGACCTGCTGATCTTCGATCACGATCTGGTGCTCCAGGCTCCCCCGCGCACGCTGGCCAGCGGGATCGCCGATGCCATCGCCAAGTGGTATGAGGCTTCAGTGAGCAGCGGCGCCAGTGGCGATGGCCTCGTGCAGCAGGCGGTGCAGCAGGCCCGGGTGCTCCGCGATCAGTTGCTGCTTGAGGGGGAGGCCGCCATGGCCGAACCCGGTGGCGAGGCCTGGGTGCGGGTGGCGGAGGCGGCGGCGCTCACGGCCGGCCTGATCGGTGGCCTGGGGGGGGCCCGCTGCCGCACCGTGGCCGCCCATGCCGTCCACAACGGTCTCACCCAGCTGCCCGCCTGCCATCACCGTCTCCACGGTGAGAAGGTCGGCTATGGCGTTCTCACCCAGCTGCGGCTGGAGGAGTTGCTCGGTGGCCACCGCCTGGCCAGCCAGGCCCGACGCCAGCTGATCCCCTTCTTCAGGGCCCTGGGTCTGCCGGTGAGCCTCGAGGAGATCGGCCTCGCCGAGGCCAGCCTCAACGACCTCAACACCGTCTGCGACTTCGCTGTGCTCCCCGGCTCAGATCTGCACCATCTGCCCTTCCCCGTGAACGCCAACGACCTGCTGACCGCCATGGTGAGCACCACGGCTTCGGCGCATGGGACCGAAGCGGCTCCAGCCCCATGCGCCGAAGCCAGCCTCTGCCCAGAGATCAGCCCTTGAGCCGCTTCCCCCAGGCGGAGTGGTGCCAGGGTCCGGAGTTGATCGCCAGAGCCGCCAGCAACCTCCTCGATCCCCAGGGACGTGACCTGGCTGGACGCGTGCAGTGGTGGGAACTGCCGGGATACAGCGGGCGTTGGCCCGTGGCTGTGCTTGGAGATGGCAGCCCCCTGCTGCTTCTGCATGGCTTCGACAGTTCTCTGCTTGAGTTCCGCCGGCTGGCGCCGCTGCTGGCACCCCGCTTTCGCCTCTACATTCCCGACCTCCACGGTTTCGGCTTCACCCCCCGGTCCGCCGCCGGCCGGTACGACCCCAGTGGTGTTCTCGACCACCTCACGGCCGTGGTGAAGCGGATCGAAGCGGCCTCAGCCCCAGACCCACCACAGCCCCTGGGCGTCATCGGCGCCTCCATGGGCGGTTCTGCGGCGGTGGAGCTGGCCCGGCGCCTGCCCGAGCGCGTGGACCGCCTGCTGTTGCTGGCACCCGCCGGTCTCACCGGACGTCCCATGCCCCTGCCCCCCCTGCTCGATCGCCTGGGGGTGCGGTTTCTCGCCCTGCCGGGGGTGAGGCGCGGGCTTTGCCGACAGGCCTTTGCCGACCCTGACGCCAGTGTGGGGCCCGCCGAAGAAGAGATCGCCTCCCTGCACCTGCAGGTGATCGGCTGGGGCGAGGCGCTGGGCCGGTTCGCCCGCAGTGGAGGCTTCGCCGGCTGCGGCGCCCCCCTGCCGGGACAGCCCCTGAAAGTGCTGTGGGGAGCCGATGACCGGATCCTGCGGCAGCCGCAGAAGCGGGCGGCCCTGGCTCTGCTGGGTGATCGGGTCGAGGAGTTGACGGCCTGCGGCCATCTGCCTCATCTGGACCGCCCCGAGGCCGTGGCCGCCGCCTGCTGAAGGCAGAGGCGGCCGGAGGGCCTGCGGGATGTCAGCTCACCAGAGGCCGCGGATCGGTGCGGACTCTGGCATGGGCTGCACGTAGGGTTCAGGTTCGGGCTGAGGCTCCGGCTGGGGAGTCGGCGCTGGGGTCACCACCACTGCCTGGGCAGCCGGCTGGCCGAAGCGGTAGCGGAAGCCCACCTTGGCGCCGAAATCGTTGTAGGAGTCGTAGCGGATGTTGTCGCCACTGAATCCGGAGGCACCGGAGTAGGTGCCCTCGACATAGACATCACTGGCGTTGCTCACGCCGTAGCTGACCCCCACCTTGGCCTGCCAACCGAACAATCCCTGGTTCGTGGTTCCAGTGGAAACACTGTTGCCACCACTGGAGACCTTGATGCGTGGAGTGCTCAGGTTGGTGTACCCGATACCGCCACCGATGTAGGGAGTCCAGCGGCTGCCGGTGCTGATGTCCCAGTAGCCACTGGCGAAGATGTCATTCTTGTTGATGACACCAGAAGAGCTCAGATTGTAATTGTTGCCGTTGGATGAGAAGGACACGTCGTTGACGCTGCCCCGGGTGTAGACGTAGCTCAGCTCAGTGCGGATCGCGCCAAAGTCGTAGCCAACTGCGAGATCGCCGGAGAAGCCTCCACCGAAACTCAGATCGCCGTTGACGTTTTCGAAGCCGCGCTCCGTGAGATTACGGGTGCGCACACCCGTAGTGGTGGGCCAGGCGGCGCCAAGGCCAAGTCCGAGGTACCAGCCGGTGCCCTGCTCATAGGGCACGGGTTCCGTGCTGCCGTAGTTCTGGGCCACGGTGGTGTCGGTCCTGACGGCGGGCTCTGCGCCCGGACTGAGGGCAATGGCGGCACCATCGGGAGCCAGCAGGGCCGCCGC
>NZ_JAYGIA010000058.1:0-13071 GCF_034931165.1 Synechococcus sp. BA-124 BA4
CTCGATTCATCGTGGCTGCAAGAGGCGCATCTGCACCTCCGGAATGACAGCCCGTCATTCCACCCTGTTCACCCTCTGATCAGGGCATTCGGGCCCCGGGTTTTACACCACGCAAAGGGACGCGGCCTGATCAGGGCAGGCATCAGCGTCGGCCTCCTGCTTGGTCCAGAATCGGACTAACCTGGTAGGGCCACGTGCCATTGGTGCTATCCATGACCGCTGTGCCGCAACGCATCGTCAATGTGCATGAGGCCAAGACCCAGTTTTCACGTCTGATCGATGCAGCCCATGCGGGCGAAACGATCGTGGTAGCCAAAGGCGGCAAGCCCTGGGCGCGGCTGGTGCCGCTTGAGCCTCCCCATGCACGCCGCGTTCCAGGCGTCCTGTCGGGCAAACTCAATTTGCCGCCTCTGGAGGTGTTGCTTGAGTCGCTGCCTGAGGAGGAGCTCGCTGCGATCGAGCAGCCTCTGCTGTGAGCGGTAGCCATCCAGCCGAGCTGTTGCTCGACACCCATGCCTTGCTGTGGTGGCTGGCTGAGCCCGATCGTCTTTCGCCAGCGGCCTATGGGGCCATTGCTGACCCTGGCAACCGGGTGCATGTGAGCGCGGCGTCTGGCTGGGAGATCGCCACCAAGGTTCGCCTTGGCAAGCTGCCCGTGGCCAACGAATTGCTTGAGGATCTTCCCGAATTGCTGGCAGCCCAAGGGTTTCAGCTGCTGCCGATCACGCTCCTGCATGGCTTGCATGCCGGCGGTTACACCCTGGGCCATCGAGACCCATTCGATCGGCTGCTGGCCGCCCAGGCCGAACTGAGCGGTCTCACCCTGGTGAGCCTCGATCCTGCGTTGCGGGCTTTTCCCTGTTGCTTGCTCTGGTAGCGCCATCACCCCTCCCTCGCTCCCACCACATTGAAGCCCTTCAGGCGGGCCGTCGAGTCGTTGAGGGCTGTCTCCCGATCGAGCGAATCGAGCTCGTGGTGCGTGGTGGTGCTGGTCATCACTGCACTCCTGGCAGCGCCAACCGCGCCAGGCCCTGAAACCGCTCAAAATCACGATCAAAACTCACCAGACGCCAGCCGTTGGCGATGGCCACGGCGGCCAGGTAGGCATCGGTGCAGAGACGGGCCGGCACCTCAGCGCTGCGCAACAGCTGGTGAAACACATCCCAGCCCCCCTGCTCTGGTATCGCAAGGCTCACGCCCGGCTGCATGCAGAAGGCCTCTAGCAGAGCGGAAGCTTCTCCGGCGGTCTTAACCGCCGCGCCCATCAGCTTCGGCTGACACACGAGCCGCACCAGCCCGAGCGCGGTGACCGTGCAGAACAACACCTGTTCTCCGGCCTGCTGCTCCCAGTAGCGCAGGGCCTGGCGGTGATGGCAGTGGTCAGGGCAGGCCAGCGCCAGCCAAACGTTCAGATCCGGCAGGTCGGCTGCGGTGTTCACGCGTCGAGCAGGTCGAACAGCGTGGCATTGCTCAGGTGTTCGCCAGAGATGGCCAAGGGCCCCTCCACGCGCGGCAGCGTGTGCGTCGAACGCTGCGAACCTGAGCCCGCGGGCGTGGCGTTCAGGCCCAGCTCCACGTAGCTGCGCAGCAGCTGCTTCAGGGTGAGGTGCTCGCTTGCTGCGCGGGCCTTCAGGCGCGCAAACAGCGGATCCGGCAGCTCGAGGGTGGTGCGCATTACAGCTCGGCAAAGCTGTGCGCATCTTAGTGCGCATCAGCCGGGCCCTCCAGCGGCGGCCACGGCCGATGGGTTGGTGGGTGGGTTTTCCATCGACCCCACCACGTTGAAGCCCTTCAGCCGCAGGATCGCCTCCTTGCGCGCTTCCTCCTTGTCGGCCGCCACCATCTCGGCCACCAGTTCCTCGAGGGTCGTGGTGGGCGTCCAACCCAACTTGGCGTGGGCCTTGCTGGGATCCCCCAACAGCGTTTCCACCTCCGCCGGGCGGAAATAACGGGGATCGATCCTCACTACCACCTCACCGCTACTGCGACGCCCCACTTCTTCTATACCGCTGCCTTGCCACTCGATCGCACCCCAGCCCAGCTCAGCGGCGGCCAGCTCAATGAAGCGCCGCACCGATTCCTGACGGCCCGTGGCGATCACAAAGTCTTCCGGAGTGCCAGGCTGCTGCAGCATGCGCCACTGCATCTCCACGTAATCCCTGGCATGGCCCCAGTCGCGCAGGGAGTCGAGATTACCCATGTAGAGGCAACCCTCAAGGCCCTCGTTGATGCGGGCCAGGCCGCGGGTGATCTTGCGGGTCACAAACGTTTCGCCGCGCCGCGGTGATTCGTGGTTAAACAAGATGCCGTTGCAGGCATACATGCCGTAGGCCTCGCGGTAGTTCACCGTGATCCAGTAGGCATAGAGCTTGGCCACCCCGTAGGGGCTTCGCGGATAGAAAGGCGTTGTTTCCTTCTGGGGGATCTCCTGCACCAGGCCGTAGAGCTCACTGGTGCTGGCCTGGTAAATGCGGGTTTTATTGCTTAGTCCCAGCATTCGCACCGCCTCCAGGATGCGCAGGGTGCCCAGGGCATCGCTGTTGGCGGTGTATTCAGGCGCTTCAAAACTCACCGCTACATGGCTCTGGGCCCCCAGGTTGTAGATCTCATCGGGTTGCACCTGCTGAATGATCCGAATCAGGTTGGTGCTATCAGTTAGATCGCCGTAGTGGAGGCTGAGCCTTGGATCGCTTTCATGGGGATCCTGGTATAGGTGATCGATGCGGGCGGTATTGAAGCTGCTAGCCCGCCTTTTGATGCCGTGCACAGAGTAGCCCTTCTCCAGCAACAGTTCGGCTAGGTGTGCTTTCCCACCAGGTTGTTCATGCCTGCAGCTGAGCGAGCCGCTGTTGGGGGGTGAGGCCACCCAGGGCCATGTGGCACCTGCGGCCGTTATAGATCCGCAGGTAGGCAGGCAACAGCTCGTTCCTGCCGGCCGAGCTGCCGTAGGGCATCACGTAGGCCCACTCCTCCAGCAGGGTCTTGATGAACCGCTCGGCCTTGCCGTTGGTCCGGGGGGTGTAGGGCCTGGTCTTCTTCGCCTTCAATCCCAGGGCCTGGCAGGCTTTTCGCCACCCATGCGACTTGTAGGCCGAGCCGTTGTCGCTGAGCACCCGTCGGCACTCGATTCCCTGGCCGTTGAACCAGGCCACCGCACGGCTCAGGAAGCCCACCGTGGTCGGGCCCTTCTCGTCGGGCAGGACCTCGACGTAGGCAAGACGGGTGGCGTCATCCACGGCCACGTGGACCTTCTCGTAGCCAGCCCCGGGTGAGGAGCCCTTGCGCGGATCGCCGGTGATCCGGTGGCCGACCCGCTCAAAGCGGGCCAGTTGCTTGATGTCGACATGGATCATGTCGCCCGGCTCCTCCCACTGGTACCGCTGCACCGGTGGTTTGGGATCGAGGTTGCGCAGCCGGTTCAGCCCCAGGCGCCGCATCGCCCGGGCCAGGGTGGTGATGGGCACCATCATCAGTCGGGCGATCTTGCGGAGGGTGCAGCGCTGGTGCCTGAGCTCCACGGCCTGCTGCAGTTGCTGCGGATCAAGCGTCCGCCGCTGGCTGCGGCGCACACTCCGTCGATCCGCCAGGGCCGTTGGCCCGCCTGAACGGAAGCGAGCCAGCCACTTGCGGGCGGTGCGCTCACTGATCCCGTGGTCGGTGGCCAGCTGGGCAAGGCTCCTGCCCTCCTCGAGGTGCTGGCGAATGAGGCGTTCCCGACCGATCGGTGTCAGGCGGGCGTTGGGGTGTGTATGCATGGAGTGTGAGGTCTGGGGCTGTTGGGTCGCACCACAACCCTGTCGGCCTCACACCCCTTTGTCAGCCGGAACAACCTGGTGGCACTACACAGCTAAGGTAGGAAGGAACGCAGTCGATGGAACAAAGCGGCATGGCTATCAGATAAGAATCAGATGGCTCGGTGTGGGATGCTTATACTCAATGTCTTTTATGATTAATTAGCCATCACCATCAACTCGCCTGAGGAGACCGTTCCAGCCAATGACCAATGGGCGCGATCTGGCGCACAGCGGCCATTTTCAAGCGACGCGCCAGGCGGATCCGTCGTTGCTTTCTGGCCAGGCTGTCGCAGTAGAAGGACTCCTCGACCGTTCTGCTGTTGATGGCTTGGAGGTGACGCAGGCAGCTCAGAGCGTCGCAGAACCGTCCGTTGCTCCAGTTGAAGTAGCGGGGATAGTGCCCCAGCATGATGGCTGCCATTTGATCAAGGTTCAGCGGTCTGTGGCGCTCGGGCTGGGGCGCCCAGTCGTTGGTAAGGCCCCAGCCCGCATAGGCTGGAGTGCCGTAAGTGTGAACGGGTTTCCCGCGGATCAGGGCTTCGAGTCCCGCTGTGGAGGAGATCACATGCACCGCATCAACGGCATCCATCCAATGGCTGATGTCGCCGTCGCAGGCCAGTTGGTCACAAAGCTGATGCCAGAGGTAGGCACGATTTCCCCGAAGATACCCTTTGCGCACATCATTGGGATGGGGACGGTAAATGATCCATGCCTCTGGGTGCTCCTCTCTGATGGCCTGGAG
Organism: Synechococcus sp. BA-124 BA4; assembly: GCF_034931165.1. Taxonomy (NCBI): domain Bacteria; kingdom Bacillati; phylum Cyanobacteriota; class Cyanophyceae; order Synechococcales; family Synechococcaceae; genus Synechococcus; species Synechococcus sp. BA-124 BA4. Next base: position 4,537 of record NZ_JAYGIA010000058.1, read on the forward strand.
CAGGGCCTTGTTGCTGCGGATAGGGCTGAGACTGTGGCGTAGGGCTTGGTCCCCCTCCACCTGGCCTACGGCCAGGATCGTGGTGCGGTGGCTGGGAGGCGTTGCCGTGGCATCAAAGGCAGGCCGGGTAAGGTTGCATTTACTCAGCCGATGCTCGTGGATGAAAGCCACCAGCTCCTGGCCCAGCCGTTCGTTTTCGATTGTCAGTGGGTGCTCGTTGAGTAACTGTTGCAGTTGCGATGGAGACTTGGCATCGTAATGAACCCCAAAGTGATCAAGCAGCAGGGAGTAGTAGAAGCTGCCGGTGAGCCCCAGCCCGCGTGAGCTGATGAAGCCATCTTCAGCCGTGACAATCTTCAGGTGGGGATGGGTGGTTAGAAGTTCGTTGGGGATGGTCGTCTGGCGACCCCATACAAGCAGATGGTCAGCCTCGCGGTAGGCCGATGGACGCCGTGGCAACCGTGTGCAGAAGCGAAGGCTTGTGGCGCCACGAAGATACTCCTGCAGCACCACCCTCTTCCAGCGACGAGCCACAACACAAAGCCAGCGGCCATGGTTGCTGGCAAGGGTGGAGGCATGGACATCGATGGCGCTGTTCATGATGCCCTCGGTTGCGTGAGAACATGTTGGATGGCGTCGAGATAGCGGGGGGTAAGGCTGCTCCATTCAAAACGACTTTCCACCCAAGCAGCCGCCTGCTCGCTTTGGCGCTGCCGCTCTTGGGACGTCAAGGCTACCTGGGTGTCAATGGCCTGTGCGAAGGCCTCAGCATCACGTGGTGGAAGCAAGAATCCATTGGCGCTGCTGATGACATCCGTAATGCCATCAAGACAACTGGCCAAAGTGTATAGGCCATGGAGGCCAGCTTCCAGCAAGACAATGCCGAATCCTTCCATGTCACGATTGATACGAAGGTTCGGCATTACAAAAAGGTCGGCCTGTCGATAGACCCTGGCGAGATCATCATCTCCTAGGAGCCCCAGAGGAAATACTCTGTGTCGTAGGTCACGCTTTTCAATTGCCCGTTCAATTTCCATGGCCTGAGGTCCATAGCCAACCAGCCATAAATGGACATGCTCCGGCAAGAGAGGCATCACGGCATCAACAAACCAGGCGTAACCCTTTCGCGGTATCTGGCGCCCCACGGCCAGGCAAACAAATATACCCGGCTTTCTGGTCGGTAGCTTTGTATTGGTGGTGGAGAGCGAGGGGGGGGATTGCCACCGCGAGCAGATGCCGTTGGGCAGCACCTGCAGCCGATCAGTGGCATAACCCCGATCCAGGCAGGCCTTTGCGGTGGCTCGGCTCACGCAGATCACCCCGTCCAGCTGGGCCAGGCTGCGCCGGATCCACCACTGCGCGATCGCTGGCCCCTGGGTGATGTCCAGCCCATGGGCGATGGCCATCAGCCTGAGTCCCCGTCGCCGCATGAGTGGGGCAAGAAGCGGTAACACCAGCGCCGGATTCAGAGAGGCGAACAGCACGACATCGGCGCGCCACAGCCAGACCCGCTGGATCAGCTGCCAGGGTGAGGCCAGGAAGAAGAGCGGGACCCGCCAGCCGATCTCACGGCTCGGGCAGGCCAGCACCATCTCGCTAAGCCTGAGATCCTCCAGGCTCTCCAGCTGGGCGAGGAGATCCCGCGCCGCCCGTTGCATGCCCCCCACGTTGCTGCTTGGGGATCGAGCCGGCGCCATGCAGTGACTCACAAACACGAGCCGCAGGGGGCGTTGATTCATGAGACTCTTAGGCCCGTCAAGCTGTTGCGCCGATTGCGACCGAACCTTAACCCAGCTGGATTTCTGCCCTCGCCCACCGGCAAGCAGCCCCACCCGGCCAGGCGGCGCCAGTTGCTTCGGCAGGTGCCAGAGGTGAAACGCCTCTGCAGGCCTTACCCGATCACGGCTCTCTGGATCCTCGCCCTGGTGGCTACCCAGTGGGGCCTGGCTTTGGGGGCGGTCCCCAGGTTGCCCTGGCCTGCTGTTGCGCTGCTGGTCTGGCTGGTGGGTGCGCCCGTCAGCCATGGTCTGTTCGTCTTGATGCACGATTGTGCCCATGATCTGGTGTCGCGCCATCGCTGGCACAACCAGGTGCTGGCGATTGTCTGCGACCTGGCCCAGACCATCCCCTCGGCCGCCAGCTTTCGGCGCTATCACCTACGCCATCACGCGGCCATGGGGCAACTTGGGATCGATGCGGATCTGCCCACGTCCTTTGAGGCACGCCTGGTGGGTAACTCTTCATGGCGGAAGGCCCTCTGGATGTGTTGTTACAGCGTCAGTGAAGCCTTTCGTCCATTCTCCAGTCAGGCGATGGCTGGGCCCAGGGGTTGGTTGGCCCTGAATTTCCTACTGGTTCTGGTTGCCGACCTGCTGCTGCTGACGGCGGGAGGTGGTGTGTCCCTGGCCTATCTGCTCGCCTCCACCCTGGTGGCCCTTGGGCCCCATCCGCTCGCTGGACGCTGGCTGGCGGAACACTACGTGTTCTTCCCAGGGCAGCAAACAGCGTCCATGTATGGGTGGGGCAATCGCCTTGCGTTCAATGTGGGCTATCACACCGAGCACCATGATCTGCCTTCGGTGCCATGGGTTTCTCTGCCCTGCATCAGGGAAATGGCTCCTCATCTTTATCGTCAACCGTCCCATCGATCATGGGGAGGCTGTCTCTGGAGATTCATCACGGATCCCACACTCTCGCCTTATGCCCGGTACCTGAATGAGCGCTCCTCCTAAGCCGCTGCTCATTTATGGAGTCAATGGAGATGGCCGCGGACATGCCGCCAGGGCCCTGGTGCTGGCTCCTTACCTGCGTCCCTACTACCGGTTGGCGTTTCACAGTTCACAGGACGCCTTGGCCCTGTTGCGCCAGAGCTTTGTGAACCAGGACGACATTGCCTTCGTTGAGATTTCCGGTACTCGTTGGATCTATCGGCATCGACGCATCTCCCCTTGGCGATCAGCCCTTCACTTCCTGGCCCAGGCGCTCTGGGTGTTTCCTTGGGAAGCGAGGCGCCTGGTGCACACCTGGCGTGACACTCCTCCCGCTGGAGTGATCTGTGATTTCGAACCTGTGGTGGCACGTGCAGCTGCGCTGGCAGGCCTGCCCCTGGTGGCCTTGAGCCACCAGCATGCGATGGCCGTGATGGATCCGGCGAAGCTGGGGTTGTGGCCGTTTCAGCAATGGATCTATCGCCTGTATGCCTGGCTAAACACACCACGCTTCGGGGCCTTGGTGATCAGCTCCTTTTTTCAGCTGCCGCTGCGAACACGTGCATCGCCGACTTTGGTCGTTGGTGGTCTGCTTCGGCCAGAACTGCTGCAGCTCAGTCAAGGGGATCAGCGGGTAGAGGGAGCTCCTCTGGCCTATCTCCGCCGCCAATGCCCGCCTCAGCCGGTGTTGATCGGCCTCCAGCAGCTGGCTCCCGGCACGGTCGTTTTCGGGCTTGATGACTCTCAGGGGCTGGCATTTTCTCGGCTGAGGTTTTGCCCGGTTGATCCCAACGGCTTTCTGATCTTTCTGGCTGCTGCTCCCTTCCTGGTAGCGGCCGCTGGCCATCAGTTGCTCTGCGAAGCGATGGAATTGCAGAAGCCTGTCCTGGCCCTCTATGAGCGTGCCCATGATGAACAGCGACTCAACGCCCGACTATGGGAGCGGGCTGGGTATGGCATGGCGGTGGAGCTCGAGAGCTTCGAGACCCATCATCTGAAGGCCTTCATCGAGCGTCTGCCTCGCTACCGGTGTGCCCTTCAGCAGCGCGTCGGCGCCCAGGACAATGCCCCTGCCACGGCTTGCTGGATGCTCCGCCAGCTCCAGGCTCCGCCCTCAGCCTGGCGGTAGCCCCTCACGGCTCCCGCCGTTCCTCAGGGGAAGGGGCCCAGCTGGACTGAGATGATGGGGATCCCCGGTCGTTGCCGTGTCTGCCCTAGCTCGATGCCTGCTGGAAGAAGCGGCGGCCATCGCGGCTGCAGCTGAACGCCTTGATGCTGCACAGGTGGAGGCTGCCCTGGCCCTGCTGGCCAGCTGTCGCGTTCACCGCAGCAAAGTGGTGCTGTCGGGAATTGGCAAGAGCGGGATCGTTGCCCGCAAGATCGCGGCAACCTTCTCTTCCATCGGCCTGACGGCGGTTTTTCTCAATCCGGTGGATGCCCTCCATGGTGACCTCGGCATCGTCTCGGGTTGGGATGTGGCAATGCTGCTTTCAAACAGTGGAGAAACGGAGGAACTTCTTGCCATCCTTCCCCACCTGAAACGGCGTGGGGCCAGTTCTATTGCCTTGGTAGGCCGGGTTGCATCAACTCTGACCAAGCGCTCTGATGTCGTCCTGGATTGCTCAGTTGACCGCGAGGTGTGCCCGCTGAACCTGGCCCCGACCGCCAGCACGGCCGTGGCCATGGCCGTAGGAGATTCCCTGGCCACGGTGTGGATGGAGCGGGCGGGCATTTCCCATGCCGACTTTGCCGTCAATCACCCCGCCGGGATGCTGGGTCGGCGTCTCACCTTGCTCGTGGAAGATCTGATGGTACCTGCCCAGGAAATCACCCCCTTGTCGCCCGATGCCTCGATGTCACTCGTGATCACCCAACTCACCAAGGGAAGCCTCCGTAGAGGTAGCCTGGGTGCCACTTGGGTCCATCGGGAAGGAGAACCGCTGCATCTGGCGGGATTGATCACCGATGGAGACCTTCGCCGTGCCCTTCAGCGCTATGAACCGCAAAACTGGGGGTCTGTGACAGCCGTTCAGATGGCTACGTTCGACCCTATCACCGTGGCTCCGACAACTCTTGCTGCTGAGGCCCTTGAACTGATGGAACGGAATCCGAGACAGTCCTTATCCGTTTTGCCCGTCGTCCATCCCGATCACCCTTCCAAACTCCTTGGGTTGCTCAGACTCCATGATCTGGTACTTGCCGGTCTAAGCGCTGTGGAACGATGAACCTTCCTGGGCCAGGAACGCCATCTTTACGCCTGATTGCGGGTCCATGTGTGATCGAGAACCGCGACCTAGTCTTTCAGATAGCTGATCAGGTCAGCAGCCTTTGCCAGCGCCTTGGCATCGATTATGTCCTCAAGGCCAGTTTCGATAAGGCCAACCGCAGCTCCGGCCAGTCCTACCGCGGTCCTGGGTCCGAAGAGGGTCTGACAATTCTAGCCGAGGCGCGCGAGCATTTCGGGGTGCCGGTGCTCACCGATATCCACGAAAGCCATCAGGCTGCTCCAGCCGCTCAGGCTGTAGATGTGCTGCAGATCCCGGCCTTTCTCTGCCGCCAGAGCGACCTGCTGGAGGCCGCCGCCCGGGCGGTCGCCGGCACCGATAAAGCCGTGAACGTCAAGAAGGGCCAGTTCCTCGCACCCTGGGACATGGCCCCGGTGGTGAACAAGCTGGCCGATTTCGGTCTGGATGCCGGCAGTGGCCGGCTGTGGCTCACCGAACGAGGCAGCAGCTTCGGCTACAACACCCTGGTGGTCGACTTCCGCAGCCTGCCTCAGTTGAAGGCACTGGGTTGCCCGGTGATCTTCGATGCCACCCATGCGGTGCAACAGCCTGGAGGGCGGGGCAGCACCTCCGGCGGCCAAAGGGAGTTTGTGTCACCGCTGGCCCGGGCCGCTGTGGCGGTGGGTGTGGACGGTTTGTTCCTGGAGGTTCACCCGGATCCGGAGCATGCCCTCAGCGACGGGCCCAACATGGTTCCGCTGCACCGGTTGGAGGCGTTGTTGCGCCAGTTGCTTGACCTCCGCGCCATTGTGGCGGATGGCACAGCAGACAGTTCACTCTGAGATGAGCAGTCTGAGCGGACTGGGTCTCCTCTCGCTGCTGAAGCGACGACTTCTCACTCCTCGACTTCGCCAGATCAGATTGTTGGTCTGTGATGTGGATGGGGTACTCACCGATGGCGGCCTCCTCTACGACGAGCATGGCCGGGTACTGAAGCGGTTTGACGTACGTGATGGACTGGCGATCCGCATGTTGGAGCGCGCCGACATCACCGTGGCCTTGCTGAGCGGCGGCCGCAGTGGCGCCATTGAGCAACGAGCGGCTCATCTTGATATCCAGCACTGCCATGTGGGTGTGGCCGACAAGCAACAAGGCTTGGTGAGGCTGCGAGCCGAACTTGGTATGGCGCGCGACCATACCGCCTTCATTGGCGATGATCTCAATGACCTGGTGGTGAGGCCGGTCGTCGGTCTGCTGGTGACGCCGGCCGATGCTGCCCGAGGGCTGCGGCGCCAAGCCGATTGGGTGTTGCGCAGCAGAGGTGGTGCAGGCGCACTGCGCGAGTGCGGTGAAGCCCTGTTGGCCAGCCAGGGCTTGCTGGCAGCTATTCACCGGGATGGTTGGAGGGAGGGCAACCCCTGATTCGGGTTGTTCGTGTGGGTTCAGGGACTTGGTCCCATCACGGCGCGAGCCTGTTCCAGTTGGGCGAGTGTATCCACCGAAAGGCAATCTTTCTCCACGCTAAAGGTGGCAACGGGAATGCCGGCCTCGATCAACTGTAACTGCTCCAGCATCTCCAGCTCTCCCATGGTTGAAGGGGGCAATTCACTCCAGCCGGCAAGGACATCAGCTCGGTAGCCGTAGATCCCCACATGACCCCAGTAAGTGGTACAACGGTGCCACTGATCCGGGTTCAGGTCGCGCACATGTGGAAGTGCACTGCGGGAGAAGGTGATTGCCCGGCCATCGGAAGAACGCAACACCTTGACCACATTCGGGTCGTGGATCTTTTCCGGACCGAGTGAGTAAACTGGAGTGATGACTGGTACCCAGACCTCCGTGGAGTTTGCATCAGCGGCGAGTGCGATCATCTTTTCCAAAATCGTTGGATCCAGCAGGGGCTGGTCAGCCTGCACGTTGATCACAAGGGTGTGCTCTGTTGCCGCGCCGCCGGCAGCCACCAGTTCCTCCACCACGCTGGCCAGCCGCTCGCTGCCGCTGCAGCAGCCTTGAGATGTCTCCAGGGCTTTGAATCCCCACCCTCGGACTGCCGTCAGCACCTCGGTGCTGTCGCTGCAGGTAAGCAGCGCCGCCACGCCTCGTGCTTTGCTGCAACGCTCCAGTACGTGGCGCAGCATCGGCTGGCCGGCGATATCGGCCATGACCTTTCCAGGCAAGCGAGAGGAGGCCAGTCTCGCTGGTACGGCCACCACAACAGCTGATTGGGATCTTGGCTCGGTCATCCGTGGTTCTTCCACGCCCCGTGGACCGGAGCATAGGTGTCCCTGCCGCGGACGCGTTCGCCCCAGTCGGTCCATCATCATGGCGGTCAGCAAGCTGTGCAGAGTCGAGAGGAAAGGGCTCTCTGAAACGGGGTGCCCTCGGCTAATTCGACGGCCGACCCGGAGACCTTGGGGGGGCGTTCTCGAGCAACCTGTGAAGGTGAGGGCGTATGCAACACTCAGGAGTTGTGTGCTTCTGCGCGCTGTGCATTCGATGGAGCGGGGGGTCGCTCGATCACGATATGCGTGAACGGCAGGGTGATGCCCAGCTCTCGGAACCGCTCGATGGCCGCCGCCATCACGGCGCTGCAGATCCTCCGGTTGGCGAAGGGGCTGTGGATCCAGAACTTCACCACGTAATCGCCGCCGCGGTCCCCCACCCCCTGCACGTAGGCCTTCGGCGGCGGATGGCTCTCCACCCCATGGACGGCGGCGGCGATCTCCTCCAGCAGGGCCAGAATCGTGGCCGCGGGCTGGCCGGCATCGACGCAGATGGCGATCTGGGTGAGGAAGCGGGTGCGGCCGACGCTGAACTCCACCGTGCTGGTGTTGAAGAAGGTCTGGTTGGGAATCACCAGCTCGGCGTTGTCACGGTCGCGCCAGAGCCGGGTGGCCCGCAGGCCGAGCCGGCGCACCTCGCAGAAGTCGCCGTCCAGGGCGATGATGTCACCCGGCCGCAGGGAGCCTTCGAACAGCAGCCACAGACCGCTGACGAAGTTACCGAAGACCTCCTTGACCCCGAAACCGATCCCCACCGACAGCCCCCCGGCGATCGCCAGCAGGGCGTTGCTGTTGAAGCCGATCGTTTCCAGCACCGCCACGGTTCCCACGGTGATCACCGCGTAGCGCACCATCAGACCGATGGCGCGCGTGCTCACCCGCTCCAGGGCGAAGCAGCGCTTCAGCAGCCAGGCCACCCCCAGCGACGGTGGCCCTGAGGCGACCAGCAGCAGGTAGAGCACCACCACCAGCCGCGTCACGTCGCCCACATTCACGTTCGCGCCCATCCAGCGGCCCAGGGGGATCAGGGCCAGCTCGGCGCGGGTGTCCAGCTCTTCGATCAATGTCCACAGCAGTCCGGCGAGCAGGAACGGCCGGATCAGCAGATGGCGTAGCGGCTGGATCTGGTCCTCGGGAAGCCAGCGCGCGGCCCGACGCAGCACCAGCTCCGACACCTGCAGACCAGCCACGACGGCGATCAGCAGGACGGCGAGGGCCGTCGGCTGGCGGGCGATGGTCAGCAGCCCCCAGCCCAGGGCGGCCAGCGCCGAGGTGGCCGCGAGTTCGAGCCACCCGGACCGGCCGCCCGGCCCATAACGG
>NZ_JAYGIA010000059.1:0-13070 GCF_034931165.1 Synechococcus sp. BA-124 BA4
GTTCTCCGAACAGGGTCACAGACCGGCCCACCCATTGCCACAGCTGAAATCTGAGGGAGGTGAGCCGTCAGCCCCGGCTACGCCGGGGCTGATCCTCCTGAGTTACACCACTTGCTGGGACGCCGCTGCTGGGTCAGGCCAGGGTGTTCGTTCCTACCTGCACCCGCGAGCCCTGATCACTGGAGAGCACCTCGATGCCGTAGCGGATGCGCTCCCTGAGGGCTCCCACGTGGCTGATGATGCCGACCATGCGGCCGCCAGCCCGCAACCGGTCGAGTTCGTCCATCGCCAGCTGGAGGTTGTCGGGATCGAGGGTACCGAAGCCCTCGTCGATGAACAGCGCCTCGAGGTGAACACCGCCAGAATGGGCCTCGACCGTGTCGGCCACGCCAAGGGCCAGAGCCAGGGAGGCCTGGAACGTTTCACCGCCCGAAAGGCTGTTCACCTCCCTCTCTTCGCCGGTGTAGGCATCGAGCACCCGCAGGCCCAATCCCGCCTGACGGCCGCCTCGCCCGCCCTCATCGGTGAGCCGCAGCTGGTAGCGGCCTGAAGTCATCAGCTCCAGCCGCTGGTTGGCGTAGCGGCAGATGTCGGCCAGATAGGCCGAGAGCACCCAGCGCTGGAGGGAGATGAAGGGTGCCGCCTTGCCCGAGCAGCGATCGGCCACGGCACTGAACAGCTGCGCCTGCTCCCGCAGGGCCGCCAGGTTGCCGGCTCCGTTCCTGTGCTCGGACGTGAGTCGCACGATCTCCACCTGTGCTCCTCGGGCTTCGCTGTTGCGCTCCACGGCTGATGTGCGGGCGGCATCGGCGGCGTGAACCGCCACCAGGGCAGCCGTGGTGTCGGGGCGTTCCTGGGGCAGGTCGGCCAGGTCCGCTGATGCCAGAAGTCCTTTCAGCTCGATCACCTCCGTCTCGAAGGCCTTGATCCGATCCGCCCAGTGCTGACGGACGCTCTCCGGCTTGAGGGCGGCCATCACGGACTGACCATCGGCGAACTCCGACCCGGCCAGGTCCCTCGCCAGGCGGCCTGAGGCCTGTTCCAGCCTGGTCACGGCACTGGCGCTGGCCTGGCAGCGATCCGCCAGGGCATCGAGCGCCTCCTCCAGGGGCTCGAAGGTCGTCAGCGCCTGTTGCGGCTCAACGCCCTCGCCCAGCTCCCTGGCGATGGCGGTGGTGAGTGTGTTCGCCCTCCGGGTCTCGTCCGCGGCGGCCCTGGTCTGCATCGCCAGCTCCGTACTGGCCGACTGAATACTTGCCTGGAGTGCCTCGAGATCCCGCTCGTGACGGGCGATCTCCTGCTCCAGGCTGGCCACCGTCTCTGCCAGGGCCTGCCCTGTGGCAAGAGCTTCGCAGGCCTGCCGGGCAGCTGTTTCCGCCGCCATCGGATCCCTGGCGGCAGCACCGGCTTTCTCGAGCACCGCCTTGCGCTCCCCCTGCGCCTTCTCCAGAGCCACCGCAGCCTGTTCGGCCGCCGTGGTGGCTGCGGTCAGCTCGCCCTCCGCTGCCGTGATCGCCTCATCGCTGACAGCGTCGTGTGAGGGCTGGGCAGGTGCCGGGTGGTGCGGCGAACCGCAGACCGGACAGGGAACTTCGGCCTCAAGGCTCCCGGCAAGGCGAGCTGCCATTCCGGCGATCTGACGATGCCGGAGATCGTGCAGGGCCGCCTGCGCCTGTTTGAGCCGTCCATCGGCCCTCGCCTTGGCCGTTGTGGAATCGGCTTCCTGCTTCAGGGCAGGGGCGACGGCTGCCACGGCCCGGGCGCGATCGCGGGAGTCCTGCGCTGCCCGCTGCAGCCCGTCGAGCTGGTCACGGGCCGAGCAGGCTTTGCTGAAGGCCTTGATGGCTGCCTGCCGGGATTGCTGAAGGCTCTCCCTGGCTGAGCTGTTCTGACTCAGCCGCACGTCCGCAGCACGAGCCAGTGCAGCGGCGGAGGCCGCCCTGATCCTCGCCTGGTTCGCCTCCACGGCCTGGCTGGCCAGGGCCGTGACTTCCGCTCGTCGGGCGGCCAGATCGGCGCGTGCCCTGCCCAGGTCCTCAAGGCTGGGGAGAGCCAGCAGATCGAGGAGGACCAGCGACACCGGCAGAGCCAGGGCGGCGTCCCTGGCCCGGATCGCGCTCAGGAGCTCGGCCCTGATCCCGGCCTCAAGAGTGGCCAGAGCGGCACGGGCCGCCTGCTCGGCGTCCACGCTGGGGCGCAGGGCTTCGGCCCGCTCCGCCCTGCTCAGCCGTTGGCGGAAGTCGGCCACCGCCTCCTGTTTCGCCTCCAGTTCCGTGAGCCGCGTGAGCGCTGCCCTGCGCCGATCCCAGCGGTCGGCCAGTTTCTCGACCGCTGCCTTGGCCGTCTGAGCGGATTCAAGGGCTGCGACGGCCTGCTTCAGGTTGCTCTGGGTACCTGCCACCACCGCAGCGATCTGCTCCACCAGCCGGTCGAGGCCCTCCTGATCGTTGGGCGCCTCCATGGGTTCCGGGGCATAGGGGCTCCATTCATGGGCGGCCTGGTGGCGCAGCACCTCCAGGTCCCGGTTCTGCTCCGCCACATGGATGCGGGCGACCTTGGCGCGCTCCTCCAGCCAGCTGGCCGCCCGCTCGTAGATGACGGTGTCGAAAAGGGTTTTCAGCAGTGCCTCCCGCTCGTCGGCCCTGGCCCTCAGCACCTCCGCGAACTTGCCCTGGGGCAGCAGGATCACCTGACGGAACTGGGCGGCATCGAGGCCCACAAGGCCCTGCACCTCGCGGGTGACCTCCGTCGTGCGGCTCGCGATCGGCACCCACTCAGCTCCGATCAGCCGGAACAGGACCGCCTGAGGTGCCTTCTCGGTGGTTCCCTCCCCCCGGGACTTGGGGGCGCAATGGGCGGGTGATCGCTCCACGCGGTAGCGGGCTCCGCCACTGGAGAAGTCCAGACTCACCCGCGGCACGGCCGAGGGCTCGGCGTGATCGGATTTCAGCGCCTTCACGCTGCGGTCTCCCGACACCTCGCCATAGAGCGCGAAGCAGAGGGCATCCAGCAGGTAGGTCTTGCCGGCCCCGGTGCTGCCGTGGATCAGGAACAGGCCCTCCTGGCTGAGCGCATCGAAGCTGATCTCGACCGGCTCGGCATAGGGCCCGAAGGCCTCGATCCTGAGCAGGTGGGGTTTCACCCCTCGCCTCCCCTGGCGGCTGCCTCGAGCGCCTGCCGCAGGAGGTCGGCCTCGGCCTCGGTGGTGCTGCGTCCCTGCTGATCGGCGAAGAAGGCCGACGTGAGATCGAACGGCGAGACGGACCGGTGCACCTGCCGGTTGCGTTCGCTGGCCGAGGAGCGCAGCAGCTCAGGAGGACGATGGCGCAGTTCGGCCACGTGGGGGAAGCGCTGGCGCAGACGGGCCATGGCCTGGAGAGGCAGCACCTCGTCGGTGAGGATCACCCGCACCTTCGCCTCAACAGCCGCCTCGAACTGGGCATCACGACAGAGCTGCTCGAGGCTTCCCTCGATCGTGGCCAGCGATCGCCCCACCTCCAGGGGCTCGATCTCCACCGTCAGCTGGCCCGCGGCGTTGAGCTCCACGATCCGTACCGACTTGGTGTGGTGCTGCTCGGAAAATGAATAGGGCAGGGGGGTGCCGGAGTAGGCCATCCGAGGGCCATCAAGCTGCTGAGAGCCGTGCAGGTGGCCAAGGGCCACGTAGTCGAAACCGGCGAAGGCCTCCACACTCACCCGATCGACGTTGCCGACCGTGAGCTCTCGCTCCGATTCGGAGCTCTCCCCACCGGCCACGAAGGTGTGGGCCACCAGCACCGAGCGGTGATGCGGCCGCTGCTGAAGATCCCGCCGGATCCGCTCCAGTGCCAGTCGGGTCACCTCATCGTGGCGCAGGCGGGTCGGTGGCACCACCTCCGTTTCCTGCTCCAGGGCCCTGGCCAGGCCAGGGCCATCCACGGCCGGCTCCAGGTAGGGGAGGGGGTAGATCGCCACCGGCGAACCCCCCAGCCTCGAACTCACCAGCACAGGCTCGTGGGCCCGGCGAACGTCACCCCGGATCGTCACTCCGAAGGAGGCCAGCAGCGGGTCGTACACCGACACCCGCACATGGGAATCGTGGTTGCCGGCGATCGCCACCACCGCGGCACCGCAGTGGCGCAGCTGGGCCAGGGTGTCGTTGAACAGTTGCACCGCCTCCGCCGGTGGGATCGCCCGGTCGTAGAGGTCACCGGCGATCAGGACCGCATCGACCGCCCCATCCCTGGCCAGCTCGACGATCCGCGAGAGCGCCGCCGCCTGCTCCTGGAGCAGCGAGGCCCCGTGGAAACTGCGCCCCAGATGCCAGTCGGAGGTGTGAAGCAGGCGCATCGGCGGCAGCTCGCGCTCAGGGCCTTCCTGGCCTGACGCTACGTGGGCAGCGGCAGCTGGTGACAGGCGGCAGACTTGAAACCAACAACGGTCACCCCGGTCAACCGTGATCAAGGCTCTGTTGCTCGATCTCAATGGTGTCCTCTTCCAGGACGGCAGCGCCTGTCCGGGAGCGCAGCAAGCCGTTGACTGGCTGCGCCAGCAGGGCTACCGGCTGCGCTTCCTCACCAATACCGCCTGCCGCTCACGGGATGCGCTCCAGCGGAATCTGGAGCGGATGGGTCTGGAGTCCGCCGGCGGCGAGTTGTTCGCGGCGCCGATGGCGGCCCGTGCCTATCTGGAACGGCACGGTCTGCGTGCCCACTGCCTGGTGCACCCGGCCATCGCTCCCCTGTTCCGGGATCTGCAGGCTGACGATGACCTGGAACCAGCCACCACGGGCGTCGTGCTCGGGGATGCCCGCGATGGCCTGAGTTATGGGGCACTCAATGCCGCCTTCCACCTGGTGCGCCAGGGCTGTCCCCTGCTGGCCATCGGCATGAACCGCTGCTTTCGTGAGGGTGGCGAGTGGTACCTCGATGCCGGGGCCTTCGTTCAGGCGATCGCCTGGGCCGCGCAGGTGGAGCCGATTGTGATGGGCAAGCCGTCGCCGGCCTTTTTTCTGGAGCTGCTGCAGCCTCTGGGTCTGGAGCCAGGCGAGTGCCTGATGGTGGGCGATGACGTGGAAGCCGATGTGGCCGGGGCCATGGCCGTGGGCATCGCCGGCTGTCTGGTGCAGACCGGCAAATACGAGGACAGGGATCTGGACCGCCTTCCGGAAGGCGCAGCACTGATCAGGTCGATCGCCGAGCTGCCAGGCCTGCTCGGTTCATGGGACCGCTGAAGCAGATCGGGATCAGGGCCTCATGCCGCAGTGATTGCCCGGGTAGCGCAGGGTGCGCCAGTCGCCACCGGGGGTGCTCACTTCCACGCCGATGCCGATCGGGTCTTCACGGCCGCTGCTGTGCTGCTGCCACCACTCCTGGGCCGCATCCCAGGCGGCATCCATCGAATCGAAGTGGTCGTCGAGAACGGGGTGAGGGCAGCAACGTTGATCGACCAGCCGGTACAGCCGCGCCCCGTTGGTCTGTTGGCCAGCAGAGACGGTACGGAAGGAAGAGAACGCCATGGCCCGCACATCGACAACCTCACCATGTTGGCGGCTGTGACAGCTGTTGACTGTCACCTTCATCACAAGTCACGGATCTCAAAGGATGCGTGCTCACATGCCAGGGGCAAGGGGGACGGCTGGGCCGCTGACCACCACCCCTCAGCCCGTCACGGCGATGCAGTCGATCTCGACGAGGGCCCCCTTCGGCAGCGCCGCCACCTGGACGCAGGCCCGGGCCGGCGGGACCCCCGCCGAGAAGACCTCGGCGTAGAGGGCGTTGACCCGGGCGAAATCGGCCAGGTCGGTGAGGAAGACCGTGGTACGCACCACGTGCCGGGCGGTGCAGCCCGCCGCCGCCAGCACCGCCTGCAGATTCGTGAGCACCTGCCTGGTTTCGGCCTCCACATCCCCGGCGCCCACCAGAGCGCCAGTGGCTGGATCCAGGGCGATCTGACCGGAGCAGAAGAGCAGACCCCCTGCCTTGACCGCCTGGTTGTAGGGACCCACCGGCGCCGGTGCGGCGGCCGTGGTGATTGCCTCGGCGGGAGTTCCCATGCCCATGGCAGGTGAAAATGAAGTTCCGAGTGTACGGATCAGGCTCCATCGCCCCACCTACCCCAGCCCCGCTGCCGTTGATCATCTCGCCACAGCTGGATGAGCGGCCTGATCCGGTCCGGCTTGAGAACGTCTGGCATCGCTATCCTGGTCCCCGCGGGGCCGGTGACCGCGACGATTCACGGAACTGGACCCTGCAGGGGGTGAATCTGGAGCTTCATCAGGGGGAACTGGTGGGGCTGCTGGGCCCCTCGGGCTGCGGCAAGACCACCCTGCTGCGCCTCATCGCCGGTTTCGAGCGTCCGGCCCGTGGCCGGGTGCTGATCCATGGCCAGGAAGTGGCCGGTCCCAATGGCTGGCTGGCGCCGGAGCGTCGTGGCGTGGGCATGGTCTTCCAGGATTACGCCCTCTTCCCCCATCTCGATGCCTGGAGCAATGTCTGCTTCGGGCTCAAGCCACGTCAGGATCGTGGCCGGGCCACCTGGCTGCTGGACCTGCTGGGGCTCAGAGGTCTGGAACGCCGCTACCCCCATGAACTCTCGGGCGGCCAGCGTCAGCGCCTGGCCCTGGCGCGGGCCCTCGCCCCCGGGCCGACGCTGCTCCTGCTGGATGAACCCTTCTCCAACCTGGATGTGGAGGTGCGGCTGAGGCTGCGGGCCGA
Source organism: Synechococcus sp. BA-124 BA4 (assembly GCF_034931165.1). Lineage (NCBI taxonomy): Bacteria > Bacillati > Cyanobacteriota > Cyanophyceae > Synechococcales > Synechococcaceae > Synechococcus > Synechococcus sp. BA-124 BA4. The sequence continues at coordinate 6,696 of NZ_JAYGIA010000059.1, forward strand.
GCTGCCTGGGGTGCTCAGCCGTTGCCAGGCCAGCGGCCTGATCGTCACCCACGATCCTGAGGAGGCCCTGGCCATCTGCGACCGGGTGGCGGTGCTGCAGGGGGGGCACCTGCACCAGTGCAGCAGTCCACGCGAGATGGTGCGGGCCCCCGCCACGGCCTTCGTGGGCCGCTTTGTGCTGCAGGGAAACCTGCTCGAGGCCCACTGGAGCGGCGGCCAGCTGCTCACGCCTCTCGGTGCCCTGCGCCCTGAGCCGGGTGGATCGGTGGCTCCCGGCGGAGATGGCGAGGGTCCCTGGCAGGTGCTGCTGAGTCCGTCGGCCTTTGATCTGAGCGTCGACCCGGGCGGGCCCGCTGAGGTGGTGGCGCGGGAGTTTCTCGGCCGCGAGTGGCTCTACCAGGTGCGGCTCGATGCCCAGGGCTCCTCCGCTCCGGTTGATCTCCGCTTTCGCCTGCCTCTGGAGCGCGACTATCCACTGGGCCTTCGCTGTCGTCCCTGGCTGCGGCCGGGCGAGACCGCCAGGCTCTTCCCCACGGGTCAGAGCCTCAGGCCGTCGTAGGCCCACTGCCCTGGAGCGGCCCGATCAACCCTGCCAGTGATCCTTGCTGCGGCGACGGCTCGCGAACTCGTTGGCATCGCTGGCTCTGAGCATCAGATTCGTGGACCACTCCCGAGCAATGGTGCTGGGGATGGTGGGCTGATGCAGGCGCCTCAGTTCTTCCACCTCCGCCAGGCGCTCCTGGATCGCCCGGCGCTCCTCCCCCGCCTCAGGACAGGACGCCGCCGCCCAGCGCAGGTTCGAGAGGGTGTACTCATGGGCGCACCACACGCGGGTGTCTCCCGGCAGGGCTCCCAGCCGCTGCAGGGACTGATGCATCTCCTCGGGGCTGCCTTCGAACAGGCGTCCACAACCGGCGGCGAACAGGGTGTCACCGCAGAACAGCTCTCCCCGGCCGCCCTCCGTCGGCGGCAGATAGAAGGCCAGGTGCCAGCGGGTGTGCCCAGGCACGGCCAGCACCTGCACACGGCGCCCCAGAAGCTCCAGCCGGTCGCCATCCTCCAGGGCCAGGGTCTGGAAGGGGATCCGTGCCCTGTCGGCGCCTGCAGCCATCACCGCTGCATCAGGCCATCGGCGCAGCAGCCCCGGGGTCCCATCGATGTGGTCCCAGTGGTGATGGGTCTGCAGAACCGCCACCAGCTCCAGACCGCACCGCTCCAGCCAGGTGATCACCGGCCCTGCCACGCCCGGATCCACCACCACCGCTTGCGCCCCGTCGTGGAGCACGACCACGTAGTTGTCGCGCAGCACGGGGATCAGCTCTACCTCACTCTTGCTCGCGCCCATCGGTAAAGTCCAGGTTGCGGTGCAAGTCCATGATCACCGTCGCTCTGGCCAAAGGGGCCCTGCTGAAGGATTCGGTGCGCTGCTTCGCTGCCGCCGGTCTTGATTTCAGCGCCCTGCTCGATGCCGACAATCGCCAGCTGATGGTGCCCAGCCCGTGCGGCAGGGCCCGGGCTCTGCTGGTGCGCAACGGCGACGTACCCGTTTATGTGGCCTACGGCCAGGCCCAGCTGGGGGTTGTCGGTGATGACGTGCTGCGCGAGCACCAGTTGCCGGTGGCGCCGCTGCTGGATCTGGGCTTCGGCGGCTGCCGCATGGCCGTGGCCGTGAAGGAGAACAGTGGCTACAGCCGGGCAGCAGAGCTTCCTGCCCATTGCCGGGTGGCCAGCAAGTTCGTGCGCTGCGCCGAAACCTTCTTCGCCGGGCTCGATCTGCCCGTGGAGCTGATCCATCTCACGGGCTCGGTGGAGCTGGGACCGATCACCGGCATGTCGGAGGCCATCGTGGACCTGGTGGCCACGGGCCGCACGCTCCGCGACAACGGCCTTGTGGCCCTGGATGAGTTGTTCCACAGCACCGCCCGCCTGATCGGCAACCCCCTGGCCCTGCGCTTCGATCTCGGCGAACTGCAGGCCATCATCGACCGGGTCGCCACCGCCACTGCGCCGGCCACCGCCTTCCCCCTGCGCTGATGGCCGCTCTCGACCGCCAGCGGCTCAGTCGGCTGCTGCCCTACCTCCGCCATGACCGCCGCCGCCTCATCCTGGTGGTGCTGCTGCTGATCCCGGTGGCCCTGGCCGCCGCGATCCAGCCGCTGTTGATCGGCCAGGCGATCGCCGTGCTGCGCGGTGAACCCACCGCGGCCTGGCTGACGGGGAAGAGCGTGTCGGAGGCGATGCGCACGCTGGTGCTGATCCTCTTCGGCGCGGTGCTGTTTCGCCTGGCCCTTCAGGGGGGACAGTCCTACAGCGTTCAAGCAGTGGGCCAGCGGCTCACGGCCCGCATCCGCGACGACCTCTTCCGCCATGCCCTGGCTCTGTCGCTGCGCTTCCACGACCGCACTCCGGTGGGCAAGCTGCTGACCCGTCTGACCAGCGACGTGGATGCCCTGGCCGAAGTGTTCGGCAGCGGCGCCGTCGGTGTGCTGGCCGATCTGGTCACCCTGCTGGTGATCGGCGTGACGATGGTCAGCATCGAACCTCGTCTCGGAACCCTGCTGCTGGTGAGCCAGGTTCCTGCCACCCTGGCGATCCTCTGGCTGCAGGCCCGTTACCGCAGGGCCAACTATCGCGTGAGGGAGGAACTCAGCCAGCTCAACGCCGATCTGCAGGAGAACCTTCAGGGTCTGGAGGTGGTCCAGATGTTCCGCCGCGAGGCCACCAACAGTGCTCGCTTCGCCGTCACCACCAGCGCCTACCGCCGGGCCGTCACCGGCACGATCTTCTATGAAAGTGCCGTGTCGGCATTCATCGAATGGGTGGCCCTCACCGCCGTGGCCGTGGTGCTCGCCCTCGGCGGCTGGATGGTGATCGCCGGCAGCATCGGCCTCGGCACCCTCACCACCTTCATCCTCTTTTCCCAGCGCCTGTTCGATCCCCTGCGCCAGCTGGCGGAGCGCTTCACCCAGATCCAGGGCGGGCTCACGGCGGTTCAGCGCATCGGTGAGCTGATGGAGCAGCCAATCGAGATCTCCGACCTCGAGCTCGGACTGCGCAGCAGCGCCGCCCAGCGCTCCGGGCTGCTGCGTGCCAGCGCCGGCGAGGTGATCTTCGAGAACGTGAGCTTCGCCTACCGCCCTGATGACCCGATCCTCACCGACCTGAGCTTCCACATCGCCCCGGGCGAGCAGGTGGCCCTGGTCGGTCCCACCGGCTCCGGCAAGACCACGATCATCCGCCTGCTCTGCCGTCTGTACGAACCTCAGAGCGGCAGGATCCTGCTCGATGGCATCGACATCCGCGAGCTGCCCAGCGCCACTCTGCGCCAGCGCCTGGGCGTGGTCCTTCAGGACACATTCCTGTTCAGCGGCAACGTGGCGGACAACCTGCGCCTGGATGCTCCGATCCCCCAGGCCGATCTGGAGCGAATCTGCTCCGAGCTGGGCCTCGATCCGCTGCTGCGTCGCCTGCCCGACGGCCTGGCCACGGAGCTGCGTGAACGGGGGGGGAACCTCTCCTCCGGCGAGCGTCAGCTGCTGTCGGTGGCTCGGGTGGCGATGCGGGACCCCTCGGTGCTGGTGATGGATGAGGCCACCGCATTCATGGACCCTTCCACGGAGGCCACCCTTCAACGCGATCTGGAGCGGCTGCTCACCGGCCGCACCGCCATCGTCATTGCCCACCGCCTGGCCACCGTGGAAGCGGCCGATCGCATCCTGGTGCTGCGCCGGGGCCGGCTGATCGAGCAGGGCACCCACCGGGAGCTGCGGGCGGCCGGTGGTCTCTACGCAGAACTGGCAGACCTGCAGGAGCGGGGTCTGGCCCGTCTCTAGGGATCAGGGCAGCCTCTCCAGCCAGGCGTCGATCAGGGCGGCCAGCTGGCGGGGGCACTCCCTCATCGGCAGGTGACCGCAGTCGGGGATCAGAGCCAGCTCGTGGTCTGTTGCATAGCCGGCCAGATGTCGCACATAGCGGGGAGCCATCACCTGATCCTGGCTGCCCACGATCCAGAGGCTCGGCACCCGCAGGGCGGCGGTGAGTGAAGGCAGCTGGCTGACGGCGCCGCGGTTCGTGCTGCAGGCCAGCAGGCCCCGTGCCGCGCGCGCGTCCGCCACCAGGGGGCTGCGGATCGTCCCCGTGCCCGGAAGCCCCGCCAGCCAGCCCGGGCGAAAGCGCAGGAACAGGGAGCCCCCCCGCCGCACCCGGGCAAAGGCCCGGGGTTGATACACACCGCCGCCAGCGGAGATCTGGATCAACCCCCGCAGCCGTGGCCCCAGGGAGCCTGCGGCATGCAGAGCGATGCTTCCCCCCAGGGAATGGCCCATCAGCACCACGGGCGAGTCGGGCTCGATCCGGCGGCAGGCCTCGCTCACCCAGCGTCCGTAGCTGGCCAGGGTCGGCTGCAGGCCCGCCGGGCGCGGTTCCGCTCCGAAGCCAGGCAGATCAGGGCACCACAGACGCCAGCGGTGCTGCAGCTCAGCGCTCAGCGGGTCCCACAGCCGGCCGGAGAGCATCCAGCCGTGCAGGCAGACCAGCAGCACCCCTGGCTGGTCGGGTTCCAAGGCCTGGGGGCGTGCAGCCAATCCCTTCAGGGGGTCTGTCTCCAGCCTGGCCTGGAACGCCCACGATCGGGCAGGATCGTGCCAATGCGTTGCCTCCGGCCGTCTGGTTTGGACACAGACCCGCTCCTCACCAGCATCTATGGCACCGGCTGGCGCCGCTGCCCCAGTCCGAACCCCCAGCTGGACCTGGTGCTGAGCCTGGAGCGGGAGATCGATCTGGTGGAGCTTGAGCAGCTCTGTGATGCCGTCGGCTGGAGCCGTCGTCCGATCCGCAGGGTGCGCAAGGCCCTGCAGCACAGCCTGCTGCGGGTGGGCCTCTGGCGTCATGATCCGCGGGTGCCGCGTCTGGTCGGCTTCGCCCGCTGCACCGGCGATGGGGTGATGGAGGCCACGGTCTGGGATGTGGCCGTGCATCCCCTCTATCAGGGGGCCGGTCTGGGCCGGCAACTGATGGACTATGTGCTTGAGCAGCTCAGGCTGATGGAGGTGGACAGGGTCAGTCTGTTCGCCGATCCCGAAGTGGTGGGGTTCTATCAGTCTCAGGGGTGGGAGCTGGAACCCCACGAGCGGCGCTGCGCCTTCTGGTACTCGCCCTGACCAATTCGGGCGCGGCCGGCTCGCTCAGACCTGGTAGTAGCGCGCGGCCAGCACCGCCGGATCGGTGCCTCGGTACCAGGCGCTCCTGAGCCGGGCATTGCGCCAGGCCGTGCCCCAGACGCCCAGGCGTCGCCAACGCCGTCCATCCACGCGCACCGGCAGCCCCAGGTCACGGATCGGACCGAGCCGGCGCAGGCGCAGCACCAGATCGAGGTCTTCCATCAGGGGAAGAGCGCGCAGCCCGCCGGCCCGCTCCAGCAGACGCCGCGGCAGCAGCAGCCCCTGGTCGCCGTAAGGCAGCTGACCTGGGCCACTGCGCAGCCTCACCCCCCACTCCACCAGGCGCAGGGCAGGGTCTGCACCGTCGATTCCCAGGCGGAAACACCAGGGGGCCTCAGGAGCGGCCATGGCCCGCTGCACCGCCGCCCACCATCCCGCCGCCAGGCGCAGGTCGGCATGGAGCAACAGCAGCCAGCGGGCACCGCTGGCTGCAATTCCCGCGGCCAGCTGGCAACCCCTTCCCCCCGGCACCTGAAGCACCCGCGCGCCCGCCAGCGCCGAGAGGCTGGGGCTGCCGTCGCTGCTGCCCCCATCGACCACCAGGCAGCTCTCGATCAGTCCAGCGGGAGCCGTGGCCAGATCCGCCAGCAGGGCCGGCAGGTGCTTCGCCTCGTCCAGCGCAGGGATCACCACCGCCAGGGGGGCGCCGGCGGCAGATGGCGCAGCCGTTCCTCTCACCCCAGCCAGGGCTCCAGGTCCAGGGCACGCCCCAGCCAGGGCTCCAGGTCCAGGGCACGGTCGAGATCGCTGCGCTGCGCCAGCAGGGCCGTCTCCAGGCCCTCCGCAGCGGCACGCTCCAGGGTGCGGTGGAGCACATCGGCGCTGCCCCAGGGGATGCCGCTCAGCAGGCTGGGCCGGTGTCCTTTCAGCCCGATCAGCCAGTAGCCCCCATCGCTGGCTGGACCGAGCACCAGCGCGCTGCCGGCCAGGGCCGAAAAGCCAGCCTCCAGATCCGCGCGTTCCAGCAGGGGCAGGTCGGTGCCGATCAGCAGCACCTGCCGGGCTCCTTCGCCGAAGGCCCGCGCCAGCTGCCTGGCCATCCGACTGCCCAGACCTCCTTCCCCCTGGAGGACCGCCCGGTGGGCACCGAGGCTGTGGCCCCAGCGCCGGGCCCCCCGGGGGCCAAGGCCGCTGACGGCCAGCACCAGCTCAGGGC
>NZ_JAYGIA010000060.1:0-12970 GCF_034931165.1 Synechococcus sp. BA-124 BA4
CTACCGGGTCTATGGCCCCTTCTTCCGCTCCTGGCGACGACGGATCGAGCAGGCCGGCTCCGAGGCCTGCGCTCCCGTTGCCGCTCCGGCGGACCTTCTCGATCTCGACCCTGCAGCCCTGCCCCCTGAGCGCCGCCGGCTCTGGGATCAGCTGAGCTGGCTGGAGACGGTGCCCACCCCCGGCGATGGTCTCCCCGGAGCACCCTTCGCGGGCGCCGATCTCTGCCCCTGCCGCCCCGGGGAGGCCGCCGCCGCCGCCCAGCTGGCCGCCTTCGCCGACGGACCCCTTCTGGGCTACGAGCCGGGCCGCAACCTGCCGGCGGAGCCTGGCACCTCAGGTCTGAGCGCGGCGCTCAAATTCGGCACCCTCAGCCCCCGTCAGGCCTGGGCCGCCGCCCAGGAGCAGCGCTCGCGGGCCCGCAGTGAGGAAGAGCTCCAGTCGATCACGGTCTGGGAGCAGGAACTGGCCTGGCGCGAGTTCTACCAGCAGGCCCTGTTCCATTTCCCCGAACTGGCCGAGGGTCCCTACCGCCCCCAGTGGCGCCACTTCCCCTGGGAGAACGACGAGGGCCGTTTCGCCGCCTGGTGCGATGGCCTCACGGGCGTGCCGATCGTGGATGCCGCCATGCGCCAGCTCAGTGACTCCGGCTGGATGCACAACCGCTGCCGCATGATCGTGGCCTCCTTCCTGGTGAAGGATCTGATCGTGGACTGGCGCTGGGGTGAACGCCAGTTCATGCGCCTGCTGGTGGACGGTGATCTGGCGGCCAACAACGGCGGCTGGCAGTGGAGCGCCAGCAGCGGCATGGACCCCAAACCTCTGCGCATCTTCAACCCCTACACCCAGGCGGCCCGCTTCGATCCCGAGGCCACCTACATCCGTCGCTGGTTGCCCGAGCTCTCACATGTGGCCGCTGCCGATCTGATCCGTGGAGAGATCGCTCCCCTGGAGCGCCGGGGCTATCCGGGCCCGATCGTCGATCACAAGCTGCAGCAGGCCCGCTTCAAGGCCCTGCATGCGGCCTCGGTGGCTGCGCCTCAGGAGGCCAGGCTGAGGGGCTGAGCCACCAGCTGCCGCATCACGGCGGTCACGGTGGCCTGCTGGGCGGCGCTCAGTTCCGGGAAGATCGGCAGGCTGAGCACCTCGGCGGTGAGCCGCTCGGTGATCGGCAGGCTGCCGGGGCCGTAGCCCAGCTCCGCGTAGGCCGGCTGGCGGTGGATCGGAATCGGGTAATAGATGATCGTGTTCACGCCGGCTTCGGCCAGGGCCTGCTTCAGCCAGTCGCGGCAGCAGCTCTCCGGCAGGCCATAGGTGGCGCTGTCGCTGGAGGGCACGCAACCGCCGCCGCAGCCGGCCTCGGCCGACGGGCAGCGGGGCACGCGCACCACGAACTGGTTCCAGCTGTGGCCGCTGGGCCCGTCAGCCGGCAGCCTCAGACCCTGCAGATCAGCCAGCTCGCGGCGGTAGTTGGTCGCCAGCTGCCTTCGCTGCTCCACCCAGCCGGCCAGGTGGGGAAGTTTCACGGAGAGCACAGCCGCCTGCATCGCGTCGAGGCGGCTGTTGTATCCAAGCGAGGTGTGCAGGTAGCGGCGCGGCATGCCGTGCACCGCCAGCTCGCGGATGCGGGCGGCCAGCTCAGGATCCCGGCAGGTGACCGCCCCGCCGTCCCCGGCGCCGCCGAGGTTCTTGGTGGGGAAGAAGCTGAAGCAGCCCGCATCGCCCCAGCTGCCCACCGGCCGCCCGGCCCAGCTGGCGCCGGTGGCCTGGGCACAGTCTTCGATCACCAGCAGGCCGTGGGCGGCGGCGATCGCCGTCAGCCGCTCCATGTCCACCGGGCGCCCGAACAGGTGCACCGGCATCAGGGCCCTGGTGGCGGGCGTGATCGCCGCCTCGACCCGCTCGAGATCGATCAGGTAGGTGGACTCCTCCACATCCACGAACACCGGTGTGGCCCCCACGGCGCTGATCGCTTCGGCGGTGGCGAAGAAGCTGAAGGAACTGGTGATCACCTCATCGCCCTCGCCGATGCCCAGACCCCTCAGGGCCAGTACCAGGGCGTCGGTGCCGCTGTTGCAGCCGATGGCGTGGGGGGTGCCCACGGCCTCGGCGAACTGTTGCTCGAAACGGGCAATCGTGGCGCCCCCGATGTACTGCCCGCTGCGCAACACCTGCAGAACGGCGTCTTCGAGGGCCTCACCCAGTTGATGAAGCTGCTCGGTGAGATCGAAGGGGGGCACCTGCATGGCAGCAACCTTAAGCCCCTCCAAGGGTCAGGCCCAGTCGGGCTCCAGGCCCGGGTGCCACTTGATGTTGCAACCGATTGCAGGCTTTTGCCCGCGCTCCGGCGGCCGTCCCGCCAGCACGGAATCAAGGGCCGATCGCAGGTCGGCGCCATCCGCTGGCTGCGTGCCGCCCGGGCGGCTGTCATCGAGCTGGCCTCGGTAGGCCAGGCGCTGCTCCGCATCGAACAGAAACAGATCCGGAGTGCAGGCCGCCCTGAACGCCCGGGCCACGCTCTGGTCCGGGTCGAGCAGGTAGGGGAAGCTCCAGCCGCAGCGGCGGCGCTGCTCCGCCAGTTGCTCCGGCCCGTCCTGAGGATGGGTGATCAGGCTGTTGCTGGCGATCGCCAGGATCGTGACCCGATCGCCGTAGTCGTGATCGATCCGGGTCAGTTCCGCCTCGATGTGCTTCACGAAGGGGCAGTGGGCACAGAGGAACAGCACCAGCAACGGCCTTGGCGGCAGCCCCGTGCTGCTGACCACCTCCCCATCCAGGGTCTCCAGCGCGAAGGCGGGCAGGGGGTGCTCCAGGGGCAGCATCGTCGAGGGAGTCAGTGCCATGGACCGGCCTTCGCTGCAGGGATCGCTGAAGTGATTGTCGCTCCCACGGCCGCGGCGCGCCCGGGGCAGGATCCCCCCACCCGCAACCACCCTTTGGCCCGGCCCCCCCACCGTCCGGCATCAACTCTGGTGGCGTTGCTCGCTCTGGGGGCTCTGGTCGCCGTGGCCGGCTGTGTCCCCGCCGACCGCCGCCCCACCTGGCGCCTCTTTCCCCTGCAGCGGCAGCAGCCTCATGACGGCCTGGCGGTGGTGAGCCAGCCCGATGGCTACGGGCTGCACATCTGGCTCGAAACCGACACCCGCCGTAAGGGTGTCTGCCGTCCGCGCTGGCTGCCGGATCCGGCGCGGCTGTTCAACGGCAACGGCAGCCACCCCTTCAGCTCCGGTCTGGCCAGCCGCGAGGAGTTCTTCGCCGCCGTCGCCCGCCGCGACGTGCGCCGGGCCCTGCGCAGGGAGCTGGAAGCCCTCTGCCTCAGCCGCGCCCCGCGCAGCACCTGGGAGTGGATCGAGCCGCCCCTGAATCCCTCCCAGGTGAAGGTGGAGAAGCTGCCGATGCTGGAGGAGAAGGATCTGCTCACCGATCCCGAAACGATCCGTCAGCAGGAACAGGACCCCGAGCAGAAGAACGCCACCAAGCCGGAGGCGGACGCCGCGACCCCCTGAGCTCAGGGCTCAGAGCAGGGCGAGGCTGCCGGCGTAGCCCTCCGGCAGGTGCAGATCGTGCAGCTCCAGCCCTGGTGGTGGCGGGGCGCCGGCTGCGGCGAGGCCGAGTCCCGTGGCTTTCAGCCCAGCCTCAAGCCGGCACCACTGCTGCAGAAAGCCGCCCAGCTGCTCCTCGGGTGGCAGCGCCAGCAGGGCTTCACAGTCACCGCTGGACAGATGGCGGCGGGCGATCGCCTCCCAGTTGGGGAGCGGCCGCTGCCGCTCCACATCCACCCCCACCGGCCGCTCGGGATGGAGGGCCAGCAGCACCAGAGCGCCCGAATGGGCCAGGTTGAACTGGAGGGTGTCCTGGCTTCCGAGCCCCTCCAGGGCTGGCTTTCCCTGGGGTCCGAGGCAGAAGCGCAACCGGGCGGGCTCCAGCCCCAGAGCCTGTCCCAGCCGCATCCGCAGCAGGCCCCGGCCCAGCAGGAAGCGGTCCTGGTCCTTGGGCTGACGCCAGCGCCGCAGCCGCTGATGCTCGTCGCTGGAGAGCAGTGCCAGCAGCTCCACCCGCCGCGGGGGGGTGAGCCAGGCCAGCCCCGCCAGCCAGACCGTGGCCGGCAGCCCAGGCTGCTCCAGGCGGTGCGGCGCGGCCTGGTCGGGGTCGACGGGGGCGGTGGGGTTGCTGGACTCGATCACGAGGGCTCATCTGGCCCGGCGGGATCCGGCCGCAGCCGGGGCCCGGCCGATCGCCAGTAGCGGCTGAAGCGGCGCAGGTCCACCTCCTGCGGCAGGTCCACGAAGGGTTCGGGCTCCAGCACCTGCAGGGGCAGGGCGGCGGCCACGGTCGCGGCGATGGTCCCCAGCTGGGGGTCCACCCAGGCGCTGGTCACCACCCCATCGGCTTGGTGGCGGGCGGCGAAGGCCAGCACCTCCTCGGCTCCATCGCCCTGGCGGATCGTGACCGGCAGCTCCAGGAGGCACTCGTAGAGGAAGACGATCCGCTTGAGGCTGATCGGTCCGCCGGCGCCCTCCAGCAGCCCCGGCTCGAAGACGAACACGGCCGGCCGGCCCGGATGGGCCAGCAGGGCGGGATTGGCCGGACCCAGGGCCTCGGCGTGGATCCAGAGAACCGGACAGTCCATGCTCAGCTCGTCTCGCCTCTGGCCGACCTGCCTCTGGCCTGCCCCCCGCCTTGCGGCGTGGAGAACAGGCGGGTCTGCAAGGCCTCGTAGCTGTCCTCGAAGGGACAGGCCTCCGCGGCCGGACAGCCCGGGCAATGGCGCCCCGCGCCGAAGCGCTCCAGGTTGGCGCGGTTGAACAGGTAAGGCTTGGAGCTGAAGCTGCTGGCCACCCACTGCCAGCTGAGGTTGTTGCTGGCGGCATCGCCATCGACCAGGTGGCGCAGGAACCAGCGGGCCCCCGCCTGCCAGCGGACCCGCCGCCAGTGCACCACGTAGGCGGCCAGCCACATCCGGGCGTGGTTGTGCAGCCAGCCGGTGTCCATCAGCTGGCGCGCGAAGGCATCGATGCAGGCCAGGCCGCTGCGGCCCTCGCGGATGTCGTCCGGCAGCTCCCAGGCGTAGGCCGCTTCGGGGTGGCCGGTCTTGAGCGGCTCCTGGTTCTCCCAGATGCCATCGCCCAGGCGGATCCAGAGCCGCTGCCAGTAGTCACGCCAGGCCAGCTCCTGCAGCAGCTTCTCGTTCACGGGCCCGGGCCCGGGCCCACGGCCCATCCGATCCAGCACTACATCACGCACCTGAGCCAGGGTCAGAACCCCGTGGCGGATGTAGGGGGAGAGACCGCTCACCGCGCCATCGAGGTGGTTGCGGCTGGCGGCATAGCGCACCGGGTTGAGGGCCGCCAACGCCGCCAGCGCCGGCTCCGAGCCCCCCCGGATCGGGCTGGCTCCGCCTCCGGCCTGGGGAAAGCGGGCCGCCAGCTCCCGCACGAGGGCGTCGCGGACTGGGAACTGGCGCGGCAGATCGTCGCTGCTTCCGGGCCAGCCCAGGGGCACGCCGGCGAGGACTGCGGCGCCGGGTTGATGAGAAGTCGTCGGACCTGGCTGAGGAGTGCTTGATGTCATCGGTGGGTGCGGGCGCTGGTCTGTGGGCGACGGAAGCGGTGGAGGAGAATCGCCCCACTGTTCCTGGCCGGCACTCGGCGCCTTCCCCATGCTCCTCGATCTGCGCGGCAAGAAAGCCCTCGTCACGGGCATCGCCAACAACCGCTCGATCGCCTGGGGGATCGCCCAGCAGCTGGCTGCGGCCGGCTGCGAGCTGGGAGTCACCTATCTGCCCGATGAGAAGGGCCGCTTCGAAGGCAAGGTGCGTGACCTCACCGCGCCGCTGAACCCCACCTTGTTCGAGCCCCTGAATGTGCAGGAGCCGGCCCAGATCGAGGCGGTGTTCGAGCGGGTGAAGGAGCAGTGGGGCTCGATCGATGTGCTCGTGCACTGCCTCGCCTTCGCCGGCAAGGACGAGCTGATCGGCAACTACTCCGACATCAGCCCGGAGGGCTTCGCCAGGGCCCTGGAGGTGAGTGCCTACTCCCTGGCCCCCCTCTGCCGTCACGCCAAGCCCCTGTTCAGTGAGGGCGCCAGCGTGATCACCCTCAGCTATCTGGGCGCCGAGCGGGCGATCCCCAACTACAACGTCATGGGTGTGGCCAAGGCGGCCCTCGAGGCGTCGGTGCGCTATCTGGCCGCCGAGCTGGGCCCCGAGAAGCAGGTGCGGGTGAATGCGATCAGTGCCGGTCCGATCCGCACCCTGGCCAGCTCGGCGATCGGGGGCATTCTCGAGATGATCCACAACGTGGAGGAGAAGGCTCCGCTCAAGCGCACCGTCACCCAGGACGAGGTCGGGGCCACCGCCGCGTTCCTGGCCAGCCCCCTGGCCTCCGGCATCACCGGCCAGGTGATCTACGTGGACGCCGGCTACTGCATCACGGGGATGTGATCAGGGCCTCCGAGCGCATCGGCATCACCGATCCCATCCAGTCGATGCTGGTGGTATGGAGGTTGTAGAAAGCGGCCTCCACCTGGAGGCGGCCGCCGCGCATCAGATCGGTGAGCAGCACGCTGGAGTCGACGAGGTTGCGGGCCGCATTCAGGGTGTGATGGCGGGAGGCCTGCTCCAGGTCGTTGTGGCCGCCGAGGTGGAGCAGTTCCATGCGCAGCTGCCCCACCACCTGGGCCAGGCTCGGAGTGAGCGTCAGCGCCGGGTTCAGGGCCGCCTCCACCGCGCCGCAGCGCTCATGGCCGAGCACCACGATCACGGGCACGCCCAGATGGGCCACGGCGTACTCCAGCGAGGCGATCGCCGCGGTGGTGGAGAGGGTGCCGGCGTTGCGCACCACGAACAGGTCGCCGAAGCCCGTGTCGAACAGCAGTTCCACCGGCACCCGTGAATCGGCGCAGCCCAGCACCGCGGCGGTGGGGTGCTGGCCCGACTCCACCTCGAGCATGCGTTCGCGGCTGCTGTGGGGATGGAGGGATTCACCGTCGAGGAAGCGCCGGTGACCCGCTCGCAGTTCGGCGAGCACCGCCTGGGGACAGTTGTTCAAGCAGCGGCCGGATCGGTGGCGGCGATTGTGGACCGATTCCGGTCTCCGGCTTCGGCATGATTGGTACAGTCCCGCCCTGTTGCCCCGTGTCCTCCCTTCCGGACCTCGATCACGGCAGCAGCGGCGGCCGCAGTGGCAGCGTCCACCGCGTGACCGGTGAAACGGACGTGCGCGTGCGCCTGGGCCTCGATGGCCGTGGCCGCTGCCGGGTGAGCACCGGTGTGCCCTTTCTCGATCACATGCTCCACCAGCTCGCCAGCCACGGCCTGCTCGACCTGGAGATCAGCGCCGAGGGTGACACCCACATCGATGACCACCACACCAACGAGGACGTGGGCATCGCCGTTGGCCAGGCCCTGGCCCAGGCCCTGGGCAGCCGCAAGGGCATCCACCGCTTCGGGCACTTCACCGCGCCCCTGGATGAGGCTCTGGTGCAGGTGGTGCTCGACTGCTCCGGCCGGCCCCATCTCAGCTACGGCCTGGTGATTCCGGGCCAGCGCATCGGCACCTACGACACCGAACTGGTGCGCGAGTTCTTCGTGGCGGTGGTGAACAACTCCGGCCTCACGCTGCACATCCGCCAGCTCGACGGCCTCAATTCCCACCACATCGTGGAGGCCTGCTTCAAGGCCTTCGCCCGGGCCCTGCGCCAGGCGGTGGAGATCGATCCGCGCCGCGCCGGCGAGGTGCCCAGCAGCAAGGGCGTGCTGGAGCAGGCGGGCGCTCTCGGCTGACACGACTCGCGTCGTCACACTCCGTTACGTGATGATGGAGGGACACCAGCGCGAGTGAGCGATGACCATCGCCCCCAGTCGACCCGAACCCGGCAAGGCCGCAGCGGCCTCCCTGCCCGGCTACGACCGCGCCGACTGGGCCAGTGCCTTCCGCAATGTGGGCACGGAACTCACCTCCGTGCCCCTGGCCGCCTCCAGCGGCAGCATCCCGCCGGAGCTCAACGGCAGCCTCTACCGCAACGGTCCTGGGCGCCTGGAGCGCGGCGGCCACTGGGTGCATCACCCCTTTGATGGCGACGGCATGATCACCGCCGTGCGCTTCGAGGGCGGCGAGGCCCTGCTGAGCAACCGTTTCGTGCGCACGGAGGGCTGGCTGGCGGAGGAGAAGGCCGGCAAGGTCCTCTACCGCGGCGTCTTTGGCAGCCAGAAGCCCGGCGGGCCTTTGGCCAATGCCTTCGACCTGCGGCTCAAGAACATCGCCAACACCCACGTGGTGCGGCTGGGCGAGAAGCTGCTGGCCCTCTGGGAGGCCAGCTCGCCCCACAGCCTCGATCCCACCAGCCTCGAAACCGAAGGTGTCGAACTCCTCGGCGGTGCACTTGCCGAGGGTGAGGCCTTCAGCGCCCACCCGCGCTTCGATCCCGGCCACCACGGCCAGGAACGCATGGTGACCTTCGGCGTCAAGGCCGGCCCGCGCAGCACCATCCGCCTGATGGAGTTCGATGCCAGCCCCGGGGCCACCGCGGGCCAGCTGGTGGCCGATCAGAAGCGCAGTTTCAATGGCTTCGCCTTCCTCCACGATTTCGCCATCACCGCGAACTGGGCGGTGTTTCTGCAGAACGCCATGAGCTTCAATCCGCTGGGTTTCGTGCTCGGCTGGAAAGGGGCGGCCCAGTGCCTGGACTCCAAGCCGGGCGAGAGCGGTCAGTTCTGGTTGATCCCCCGCTCCGGCGAGGGCGAGCCACTGCAGGTGAGCGCCCCTGAGGGCTTCGTGTTCCACCACCTCAATGCCTTCGAGGATCCCTCAGCCGGTGCGGCCGGCCAGGTGGTGGTGGATTCGATCTTCTACGACGATTTCCCCTCGATCGGTCCTGGCGTTGATTTCCGCGCCGTCGATTTCGACACCCTGCCGGTCGGCCAGCTCAAGCGCTGCCGCATCGACCTGGCCAGCGGTGAGGTGAGCACGGAACTGCTGGAGGAGCGCTGCTGCGAGTTCGCCATGGTCAACCCCCGGCGGGTGGGTCTTGAGGCCCGCTACGCCTGGATGGCCGTCACCGAGCAGGAGCGGGGCAATGCTCCCCTGCAGGCCATCGAGAAGCTGGATCTGAGCAGCGGCGAGCGCTGTGTCTGGAGCGCCGCTCCCCGCGGATTCGTGAGCGAGCCCGTGATGGTGCCGCGCCCCCGGCAGGGGACGGAAGCCGATCAACCCGCCGAGGACGACGGCTGGATCCTCTGCGTGGTCTGGAACGGGGCGCGCTGCGCCAGCGACCTGGTGATCCTCAACGCCGCCGACCTCTCGGAGCAGGCGGTTCTGCCCATGCCGCTGGCCCTGCCCCACGGCCTGCACGGCAGCTGGGCGGCCGCCGCAGCATGAGAACCGCCCCCTTGCGCCCCCTGAGGCTTCTGGCGCTGCTCGGAGCCCAGCTGCTCGTCTGGCTGTCGCTGCTGGGCCACCCCGGCGCGGCTCAGGCTTCTCTGCTGCATGTTTCCGGTGCGCCGCCCGCGGATCTCGGTCTGCACGAGGGTCGGCTCAGGCCCTGCTCCAGCCCGGCGCACTGCGCTCGCCAGGACTGGCCCCTGGCTGATCCGGCTGCGGCTCTCCAGCAGCTGGCCCTGGAACTGGAGACCACCCCTGGAGTCCAGATCGAAACCAGGGTGGGGTCCCCCCAGCTCAGCTATCTGCATGCCACCGCCGAGAGCCGGCTGTTCGGCTTTGTCGATGATCTGGAACTGGCGCTGGATGACTCCAGGTCCAGCCTTCAGGCGCGCTCGGAATCCCGCCTCGGGGACTCCGACCTGGGTGTGAATGCCCGCCGGCTCGAGGCGCTGCGCCTGAGTCTCAGCCCCGTTGGTGGCGGCTGAGGGTGGCCGCGGAGAACACATGGCCCCTCTCCAGGGCGATGGCGGCCACGGCGCTGGCATCGGCGGCGCTGTCCACCCGCTGGCGCAGGGCGGCATCGGCTTCCACTTCGATCAGGAAGGCACTCAGCTGAGCTTTGGACATCGGTGGTGCCTTTGGTGGTGCGTACCTCTCCTTGCTACTCCGGCGGCGGCGGCGGCGCCACGGGCCGGCTGCCCGCTCCAGGTGCGGCCGGCGGTGGCCTGGGCGGCTCGGGGGCGGTCGTTCCAGCGGGCGGCAGTGGCAACTTTCCGTTCTCGGGCTGGGGATTGGGTGCCGTCTCAGGACCCACCACTTCCACAGCCGAGCGCTCGACCACCAGGCGAAAGCGCAGCCCCTGACGCTCGTTGACCAGCTTCTGCACCGCCGCCACCTGCTTCGGACTGGGCACATCCGGCCGGCTGGCCCTCACCACCACCCGGATCAGGGGGGGATTCTGGTTCCAGTCGATGGTCATCCCATCGAGCTGGGCCTCCTGGCCCAGGGTGACGGTCTCGCGCACCAGCAGGGTCTGGATCGTGTCCTGCAACTGGCGCTGCAGCGTCTGCTGACGGGCCCGGCGCACCAGATCAAGGAAGCTGCTGGTGAGCGGAACCACAAGCACGGCCGTCAGGGCGAGGCTGATCAGGCTGAGCCGGCTGCGGCGCATGTGGTGACGCAGCCCGGGCCCTGATTTGGCCAGCACCACCAGGCAGCCGCTGAGGATGCCCATCAGGTTGGTGAGGTAGAGCAGGCCCGCGCCCAGGGCCAGGCTCCACCTGTCGGCGGAGAGCAGCAGCCCCATCACGCACACCGGTGGCACCAGGGCCACGGCGATGGCCGTTCCAGCCAGCGAGGACACGGCTTCGCTGCGCACCTTGGCGTAGGCGGCGATGCCACCCGCCACCAGGGCGATGCCCAGATCCAGCAGGTTCGGCGACGTGCGCGAGAGCACCTCGTTGCCGAAATCCGGCAAGCCGGCGAGTTTACCCAGCAGCAGCGACAGGGTGACAGTGATCACGGCCCCCACGAACAGGGTCACCAGCCCCTGGATCACCTGGGGCAGGCGACCCCGCAAGATGCCGAAGGCGGTGGCCCGCAGCGGCGTGATCCAGGGGGCGATGATCATGGCCCCGATCACCACCGCGGCACTGTTGGCCAGCAGACCGAGGGTGGCGATCAGGGTGGAGCCGAGGGTGAGCACAACGAACACCTGATCCAGCCGGGCGTCCTGCTGAAATTCGGTGAGCAGCCGCCGCATGCGCTGACGTGGCACCGGGCGCTGTTGCGCTCGGCTGCTCAGACCCGTGGGAAGAAGCGGTGTGATGGCCTGAGCGGATCAGAACTGGCCACCTTAGGCTCATTCTCCAGGCTGATTCGTTGGTCCAGGGGCGAAGCTGGAGCTCTCCTCGTCGTCGGCGTCCGGTGCAAGCGCTGTTGCCCCAGCTGGTCCTGGCTGTTCCCTGGTGGCAGGAACCAGGGATTCAGAAACTGATGGCGGCCCTGGTGGGTCTGGTGCTGATCGTCCTGGCTGTGCGCCTGGCCCAGCACTACATCACCCGCAATCTCAAGGATTCGGACAGCCGCTACTACGGCCGCAAGCTGATCACCTTCGGGGGCTATCTGGCGGCGATCCTGCTGGTGTCGCTCGTCTACCGCGACCGGCTGGTGGGGTTGACGGTGGCGATCGGTGTGGCCAGTGCCGGCATCGCCTTCGCTCTGCAGGAGGTGATCGGCAGTGTCGCCGGCTGGATTGCGATTTCCTTTGGGGGTTTCTACAAGCCAGGAGATCGTGTCCAGCTCGGCGGCATCAAGGGGGATGTCATCGACATCGGCATTCTCAGGACCACCATGATGGAGCTTGGCGAATGGGTCGACTCCGATCTCTACAGCGGTCGGGTGGTGCGAATCGCCAACAGTTTTGTCTTCAAGGAACCTGTCTTCAACTACTCCGGTGACTTCCCTTTCCTCTGGGACGAGATCAAGGTGCCGGTCAAACATGGATGTGATCATCGTCTGGCCCGGACGATTCTCGAGCAGGCGGTGAACGATCTCTATACCGACGAGTTGATGCAGGCCTCCCGCCAGGCCTGGCAGCAGTTGATCCGGCGTTATCTGCTCGAGTCCGCCAGTCTGGAGCCGGCCGTCAGTCTGGTGGTGACCGACAACTGGCTGTCCTTCACCGTGCGCTACATCGTGGATTGCAAACGCAGGCGCATCACCAAAGATCTGCTCTACACCAACATCCTGGACGCGTTCGAGGCCAGTCAGGGTCGGATCGGCATCGCTTCCACCACGGTCCATCTGGTGGAGATTCCCCCGCTCGATGTACGCCTCAACGATGGCAAGGCCCCGGAAAGAAGTTAAGGCGCTGATGCTCAATGAAGAATCGCCAGGGGAGCCTCTCCTGTGGCCATGACGCGCTCAGAATCATCGATTGCGATGGTGGCGATGGCCATGGGGCGAGGGTGTCGTCATGTCGGTATGGTCAGGGTGAGCGGTGTGGGCTTCCGGCGTTTCTGGCCTGGATCCGTCCGGCCGCAACGGCTGCTGGCGCTGCTGCTCGTGCAGTTCGTGCTGCTCGTGCTGCTCGTGCCGGGGCTGCCAGGGCTGGCCAGCGCGCCCATGGCCAGCCCACTGAAGGTGCTTCCTGCCGAAAGCATGCCTGAACACTGCTCCAGCACCCCGGAGTGGGTTCAGCTCGATGGCAGGAAGGTGCTGGAGATCCGCTCGGCTCCAGGCGCTCAGCAACGGACGGCGCTGGCCAGCCGCGGCAGCCGGGCGCTGCAGCTGTGGGCCTCCAACCTCAGCTACCGCCCTGAGCAGATCGTTGTCCGCGACGATCCCCCCTACAGCCTGATCGGCATCCAGCGGGACGGATCCTTCACGGCCAGTCTGGCGGTGGACGATCGCGGAGCGGCCTGCTTCGGGCTCAAACGCCAGCAGCTGGCTGAGCGTTACCGCGACGTACCCGTTCAGGAGTCGGGACAGCTCGCAACGAACATCGGGCTTGCTGAACCCTTGACGGTGGCTTGATTCCTAGTTGCATCTCAGTAAGAGACTCCTTGCGATGACCACCCCACCGGCCGGG
>NZ_JAYGIA010000061.1:0-12577 GCF_034931165.1 Synechococcus sp. BA-124 BA4
GCCTGGCTGAGCAGGCGCAGGGCGTTGCCGCCGCCGAGGGTGGTGGCCAGACCCGCCCCGGGCCGCAGGGCCAGCAACGGCAGGGAGCGGGCCGCCTCGCAGCTGGGCCTCAGGGCCGTGAGGAAACGGTCCCACTCGTTCGCCACCGCGGTGCCGCGCAGCTCGCGCAGCAGGGCCAGGAAGGGGGCCTGCCCCACCCCCACCCGCAGGGACCCCTCGGGCAGCAGCAGCCCCCAGTCCCGATAGCTGGCCACGGGCAGGGTTTCCCCCACCGCCCGCAGCACCTGGGCCAGGGGGTTGGTGCTGGGCCAGTGGCCCAGGCCGCTCCAGAGCGACGGGCCCGATTCGAAATGAAAAGGTCCATGCCGGAATCCGTGGGCGGCACCGCCAGGGGTGGTGTGGGCCTCGAGCACCAGCACCTCAAGGCCGTGGCGGGCGGCGATGGCGACGGCGCAGAGACCGCCCAGGCCACTGCCCACCACGATCAGGTCGCTCACCTTGGTGCAGCAGTTCCAATGCAGATCTTATTCAGATTCCTTTCGCATCGAGGGCAAACAGATGGCCCCCTCGCTGACTAGGATCGTTCGAAATAGCAAAGGTTTTGCATTGTCACAGGGCTTCCCTTCCGCCACCCTGTCCGATAGCACACCGCCCGTTTCCCCTGATGCGGACGCTGGCTCCAGGCCATCGGTGGGTCAGCCCAGGCGGGGCGATTTTGAGCTGAAGTCCTTCATGGACAGCTCCAATCTGCGGGGCTCCTGGCAGATCGCCAACACCGTGATCCCCTACGCGGCCCTGTGGTGGGTCGCCGACTGGAGCCTCCAGCACGCTCCCCTGCTGCTGATCCCCACCATGGTCGTCATGGTGCTGCTGCTGGCCCGCTGCTTCTCGCTGATGCACGACTGCGGCCACGACTCCCTGTTCCGCAGCCGGCGGGCCAACCAGGTGTTCGGCTTCCTGCTCGGCGTGATCAGTGCCATTCCTCAGTACCCCTGGTCCCGTGGCCACGCCTACCACCACCGCCACAACGGCGACTGGGAGAAGTACCAGGGACCGTCGGCCCTGGTCACCACGGGGGCCTTTGCCGCCCTCAACCCCGGCCAGCAGCGGTTCTACGGCGTGCTGCGCCATCCGGCGATGCTGTTCCCCGGAGGCTTCTTCTACCTGGTGATCAAGCCCCGGGTGGCGCTGCTGCTGGGGCTGGCGGGATTCTTCCCCCACCTGCTGGCCTGTCTGCGCAGCCCGCAGCGGATGGGCCTGGGCCAGATCCTGGCCAGCTATCGCTCCAGGCACTGGTACACCCAGGGGGAATTCCGCCATCTGCTGGCCAACAACGTGGCTGTGATCGGCTCCTGGTGGCTGATGGCCCGCTGGCTCGGCGCCGGTGTGTTCTGGTCGATCTACGCGCCGGTGATGGCCTGCGCGGCGGCGATCTTCATCTGCATCTTCTTCGTGCAGCACAACTTCCCCGGTTCCTACGCCCACGCCACCGCCGGCTGGAGCGAGATGACCGGGGTGCTGGAAGGCACCAGCGACCTGGAGCTGCCGCCCCTGTTCAACTGGTTCTCCGCCGACATCGGCTGCCACGCGATCCATCACCTGTCGTCCAAGATCCCCAACTACCGGCTGCGGGCCTGCCACGAGCACAATGCCCACCTGCTCTCGGGCGTGCGGCGGCTGTCGCTGGCCGACATCCCCGGCTGCTTCAGCTACATCCTCTGGGACCCCCAGGCCTGCCGCCTGACGACGATCGACGCGCTGCGTTCCGCCGCTCCCGTCCCCGTCGCCAGCTGAAGGGCACCAGGAGGAACCGATGCTGCGCCAGAGCCTGAGCCGGTTGGAGGTGTCCACCCAAGGGGAGGGTTTCGATGACATCACCGGGCCCCTCAACGGCCTGATCGCCGCCAGCGGCCTGGTGCTCGGCACCGCCACCATCGCCAGCCTGCACACCTCCTGCTCCCTGACGATCAACGAGAACGCCGACCCCAGGGTGCTGGTGGACCTTGCCGCCTTTCTGCGGGCCCTGGTACCCCCGGAAGGGGTGCGGCCCCTCAGCGGCCAGGGGGAGCGGCGCTCCTGGGTCCACGATGACGAGGGCCCCGATGACATGCCCGCCCACATCCGCACCGCCCTGACCTGCACCAGCCTGGTGCTCCCTTTCCAATCCGGTCGGTTGCTGCTCGGCACCTGGCAGGCGGTGTATCTGTGGGAGCACCGGGCCCGACCCCATCGCCGCAGCCTGAGCCTGCATCTGCTGGGCGAATGACCCCTTGCTCCCCACCACCATGGCCGCCAAGCCCCTGACCCCCGCCCAGATCGCCGCCCTGCCCACCGAGCTGCCGCAGTGGACGCTGCGGGAGGGCAAGCTGCACCGCGAACTGCGCTTCGCTGATTTCTCCGCCGCCTTCGGATTCATGGCCCGGGTGGCCCTGGCGGCTGAAGCGATGGGCCATCACCCCGAGTGGTGCAACGTCTGGAACCGGGTGACGATCAACCTCACCACCCACGACACCGGCGGACTGTCGAGCCTCGATGTGGAACTGGCCCGCCGGATTGATGTCCTCGTGGGTTGAGGCTGTTCTGGGCCGGCTCGGGCGGCGTGTCTAGGTTTCGTGGGTGCCTCCCCCCGCCCTGCAGCGCCCCATGGGTTTTCGCTACCTCGATCGGATCGCCACCAAGGAGAACATCCATGCGTTTCTCGAGCTCGCCGATCTGGCCGCCGGCGCCGGTGCCTCGGCCAACAACGTCTTCCTGCTCTCCCACCGGCTGCGCCAGTCCCGGCCGATGCAGGTGTGCCGGGCGTTGCTGGGGCGCGATCCGGCCGCCGCGGCCCTGATCGAGCAGCGGCGGCTCAGCGGGCCCTATGACGCGCCTGCCCTGCGGGCGCTGCCGAAGGGAACCCTGGGCCACACCTACGCCACGGTGCTGGAGACGATGGGCTACGACATCAACTTCTTCCCCAAACCCGAGTTCTACGCCAACCTGGAAACCGACGCCGATTACATCAACTACCGGGTCTATGCCACCCACGACATCCATCACATTGTGAGTGGCTTCAGCCTCGACAATTTCGGCGAACTCGGTGTCATCAGCATGAGCGTGGCCCAGTTCGCCCACCCGGGGCTGGCCTTCACCGATCTGATGGCCCTGCTGCTCAACTGGTTCCGCAACGACACGCCCATCGACGAACTGGAAACCCCGGCCGAGCAGGCCCGCACCGCCAGCTACGCCTTCGGCATGATCAGCAAAGGGCTGCACATCGGCGTCGAGGCCCAGCCGCTGTTCCCGGTGATCTGGGAGGAGCGGATGGGCCAGGACCTGGAGGAACTGCGGGCCGAACTGGGCGTCACGGCGGTGAGGGAGGGGACCTTCAGCTGGTACGCCAACCCCTCCCTGGTGGCGGCGCTGGCCGCCTGATCCCTCAGACGAGGGCGGGCAGCCGGGAGGGCTCGGCCGGGCGGAAACGCAGCCGCTCATGCTCCACGTCCACGGCGATCGTGGTGCCGCTCAGGAAGGTGCCGGCCAGGATCGCCTTGGCGATCGGCGTCTCCAGCTCCCGCTGGATGGCCCGCTTGAGGGGCCTGGCGCCGTAGACCGGGTCGTAGCCGACGGCGGCCAGCCAGTCGAGGGCAGCCCCGTTGAGCTCCAGGCCCAGCTTCCTGTCCTCGAGCCGCCGGGCCAGGCGCTGCACCTGCAGCTCCACGATCTGGCGCAGTTCCTCGGCCTTGAGGCTGTGGAAGATGATCGATTCATCCAGCCGGTTGAGGAACTCGGGGCGGAAGTGGCCCCGCAGGGCCTCGTTCACCCGCTTCTCCATCTCGCCGTGGCGGGCCGGATCGCCGGCCAGATCGAGGATCGAGGCGCTGCCGATGTTGCTGGTGAGGATCAACACGGTGTTGGTGAAATCCACCGTGCGGCCCTGGCCATCGGTGACGCGGCCGTCATCGAGGATCTGCAGCATCACGTTGAAGACATCGGGGTGGGCCTTCTCGACTTCGTCGAAGAGGATCACGGCGTAGGGACGGCGCCGCACCGCCTCGGTGAGCTGGCCGCCCTCCTCGTAGCCCACGTAGCCGGGAGGAGCTCCGATCAACCGGGACACGGCGTGCTTCTCCATGTATTCGCTCATGTCGATGCGCACCATCGCCTCCTCGCTGTCGAACAGCTGGGACGCCAGCGCCTTGGAGAGCTCGGTCTTGCCCACGCCGGTGGGGCCGAGGAACAGGAAGCTGGCGATCGGACGGTTAGGGTCGGACAGGCCCGCCCGCGACCGCTGGATCGCATCGGCCACCGCCGTGACGGCCTGCTCCTGGCCGATCACCCGCGTGTGCAGTTCGTCCTCAAGATGGAGCAGTTTCTCCATCTCCGACTGCACCAGCTTGCTGACCGGAATCCCCGTCCATTTGGCGATCACTTCGGCGATGTCGTCCTCGGTGACCTCCTCGCGCAGCAGGTTCTTCTCGCCGGCATGGGCGCTCAGTTCGCCTTCCTTGGCGGCCAGCTTCTTGTTGAGCTCGGCCAGGGTGCCGTACTCCAGTTCGGCCGCCTTGTTGAGGTCGTAGTTGCGCTTGGCCTGCTCCACCTGCAGCTGCACCTGCTCAATCTCCTCCTTGATGGCGGAGAGTTCGTCGATCGAACCCTTCTCCTTCTGCCACTGGGCGTTGAGGCTGCTCTGCTGCTCGCCCAGATCGGCCAGCTCCTTCTCGAGCTTCTCGAGCCGATCACGGCTGGCGGGATCCGATTCCCGCCCCAGGGAGAGCTTCTCCATCTCCAACTGCAGGATGCGGCGATCGAGCTCGTCGATCTCCTCCGGCTTGGAGGTGATCTCCATCTTCAGGCGGGCCGCCGATTCGTCCATCAGGTCGATGGCCTTGTCGGGCAGGAAGCGATCGGCGATGTAGCGGCTGCTGAGCACGGCGGCGGCCACCAGGGCGTTGTCGGCAATGCGCACGCCGTGGTGCACCTCGTAGCGCTCCTTGAGACCCCGCAGGATCGAGATGGTGTCCTCCACGGTGGGCTGGTCGACGAACACCTGCTGGAAGCGGCGCTCCAGGGCCGGGTCCTTCTCGATGTGCTGGCGGTGCTCATCGAGGGTGGTGGCGCCGATGCAACGCAGTTCGCCGCGGGCCAGCATCGGTTTGAGCAGGTTGCTGGCGTCCATGGCGCCGCCGGTGGCGCCGGCCCCCACCACGGTATGGATCTCGTCGATGAACAGGACGATCTGGCCTTCGCTGGAGGTGACCTCCTTGAGCACGGCCTTGAGGCGCTCCTCGAACTCACCGCGGTACTTGGCGCCGGCGATCAGGGCGCCCATGTCGAGGGCGATCAGCTGCCGGTTCTGCAAGGCGGTGGGCACGTCCCCGTTGACGATCCTCTGGGCCAACCCCTCGACGATGGCGGTCTTGCCGACGCCGGGTTCGCCGATCAGCACCGGGTTGTTCTTGGTGCGGCGCGAGAGGATCTGCACGGTGCGGCGGATCTCCTCGTCGCGGCCGATCACCGGATCGAGCTTGCCCTCCCGGGCGGCGGCGGTGAGATCCCGTCCGTATTTCTCGAGGGATTCGTAGGTGCCCTCCGGGTTCTGGTCGGTCACACGCTGGCTGCCACGAACGGCCTGAACGGCCTCCTTGATCTTCGCCCCATCGGCGCCCGACTGGGACAGCAGCTGGCGGCCGCAGCGGTCATCGCCGGCCAGGGCCAGCACCAGGTGCTCCACGGCGATGTAACTGTCCTGAAAGTCCTGCTTGAGGGCATCGGCCCGGTCCAGAACGGCGTTCAGCCCCTTGCCCAGGTAGACGTTGTCGGGGGCGGTGGCCAGGCTGGGCTGGGCGGCGATGAAGGCCTCCAGCTTCTGGCCCAGCACCCCCAGATCCACGCCGGCCTTCTCCAGGATCCGGCTGGCCAGGTCCTGCTGGGCCAGCAGGGCAGCGAAAAGATGCTCGCTGTCCATCTGCTGCTGGCGCCGCTGCTGGGCCAGCTGCTGGGAGGCGACCACGGCGCCCCAGGCCTTTTCGGTGAACAGTTCGGCGGTGGGATGCATGGTTGACGTTCTCCCTGCGGACGGTGACTGAAGCCAACGTATGAATCCTGTCGGGATCGGCCGAGGGGGAGGACCGAACCGCGGCGTTCGGCCCTCCTCCACGGGGGTGGGCAGGCCGTACCGAAGGGGGTGGCCAACCGCCCGGCGGGGGCTCAGGAGCTAGGGGCCCACGAACTCCGGCATGGGTACCTGGAAGCCGTGCTTCTGGCCGCAGAGCTGGGTGGGACAGCCGTCGGGGCCGTAGAGGGCATCGGCTGCCGAGAGGCAACCCAGGCTGTTCTTCTGGGCCACCTGGGCCGGATGAATCCGCAGCGGCTGCAGCACCGCTTCGCTTCTGGGCACCAGCAGCCGGCAGGGGGGAGGCGACAGCCCGGGCGCGGACTCGATCGCCAGGGGCTGGTTGGGGGTCACCCCCTGGGCCAGGGAGGGGGCCGCGGAGGGCGCCACGACGGCGGCCAGCAGGGCCAGGGGGATTGCTGCCGAGAGCAGGCCCCCTGGCAGGCCCGCCCGCAGCCCGGCGGAGGTGGGGATCGCCATGATGGGAGGTCGGCTGCGCCCCATTCTCGCCTCTGCAGCCCTCCTGTCAGCCATGCCCTCTCACGCCGACGACCAAGCCCTGGTGGCCGAGCTCGCCAGAGCGTCCCTGACCCTGGGTGGGGCTGCGGAGCCGGAGCGGGACTGCTGGCGGGTGGTGCACCGCCATGTCCACGGGATGCTGCCGACGGAGTACGACATCCGCGAGGTGCCCGAGGAGCTCTACCTGGCGGTGCTGGCCGCCCGCCGCGCCCTCAGCTGAGCCATGAAAAAGCCCCGGCACTGCCGGGGCTCTGGACGATCTGGGGGGGGGGTCGTCGCTGGATGGGAAGGATCCGAAGCGAATCAGGCCCAGCCCTTGGAGGCCATGTCTTCGACGTAGGCCGCCACATCAGCGATGTCACCCTCGCTGAGCTTGCCGCCGAAGGCGGGCATGGCGTTCTTGCCGTTGGTCACCTGGTAGGCGATGGCGGCTTCGTGGCCGCCGTCGTAGTTGGCCAGGTAGGAGGCCAGGGCCTCGGCCTTGAGCGTGCGCTCGGCGTTGACCACGTTGCCGCCGCCCATGTGGCAGGCGGCACAGTTGGCGGAGAAGATCTGGCCGCCATGGGCCACATCGGCGGCGAAGCTCGGGGCGGCACCCAGCACCAGCGCCAGGCAGAGAGCGAAGAGGGAAAGAAGACGACGCATGGGAGGGCGCGAAGGGGGGTGCCGGAAAGCACTTGCAACCGGCACAAATTAGGCAATGGCCGTGTCCCGGTGCAGCGTCCTGACAGATTCGCAACAATTCATGGCGGCGTCCGGGGGGCGGCCCGGGGCCGGCTCAGGTGGGGCGCTTGCCCCCGATCCGGCCCCGGTGCGGCACCCCCGCCGTCTCCAGCACCGCCTCGAGGCTCGGGGCGAGGCTCACCAGGCCGAAGCGCTCGGGCGGGCTGACGGGCTGGTGCACGAAGTGGCGCTGGCGGATCGAGAAACGGTCCCAGGCATTCACCTCGATGCGCAGCAGCTTGATCAGCCCCTCGATCAGCCAGCCGCGCAGGTCGATCCCCACCGGCGGCACCCACACCCGCCGCCAGCGGCACAGGGAGGCCACGGCGCCGTTGATCGTGATCGGCGCCTGACCCAGCACCAGCCGCCGCACCGGACCCTGGTCCGGCTCGGGATTGGGGCCGTGGGGGGTGGTGGCCAGGTGGGCGCAGACGGTGGCGATGTCGGCGGCGTGGATGAAGTGGAAGCTGGCGTCGGTGCGCAGCCAGCGGGCCAGCCACAGCCAGCCGAAGGCCTCCTTGAGCCCGGCGGTCAGGTAGCTGGTGGGGTGGGGATCGGTGCCCGCCACCGCGCCGCCGAACACCAGGGTCGGGAACACGGCCACGATCCGTTCCGCCAGCGGGTGGCGCTCCAGGTCCTGCAGGCAGGTGGCCTTGGTCTGGATGTACTCGGTGCCGTAGGCCATCGCTTCGGGGAGCAGCTGCAGCCGGCGATCGAGGATGCTGGCGGTGGAGAAGTAGATCACCTGCTGCAGGCGAGCCGGGTCGGTGAGCCGCAGCAGCTCCTTGACGGCCACCACGTTCACCGCCTGGGCCCGCTCCGGATCCCCCCAGGCGGTGGCGGTGTGGATGATCCGGTCAGCGCTGGCGATGGCGGCGGCGTGGGGGCCCAGCTCGCGCAGATCGCCCACCAGCAGGGTGATGCGGGGGTGGTCGGCGGGGACGGCGCTGAGCTTGGTGGGATCCCGCAGCAGCAGCAGCAGGTGAGCGTCGCTGTTGGCCAGCAGGTTTTCAGCGATGTACTGGCCGACGCAGCCGCTGGCGCCGGTGATCAGGATCCGCTGGGGCCCGGAGGTGGGGGCGCTCAAACAGCGGCTCCCAGCAGCTCGTTGACGGCCTTGCCGGTCTCGAAGAAGACGCGGGCGTTGTCCTCCGGGGTGCCGGGGAGGATGCCGTGGCCCAGGTTGAGGATGTGGCGACGGCCGCGGGCCTTGCGCACCGTGTCGAGGATCCGCTCGCGGATGGCCTCGGGGGTGCCGAACAGCAGGCCGGGATCCACGTTGCCCTGCACGCCCAGGTGCTGGGGCAGGCGGGCGCAGCCGTCGGCCATGTCCACGGTCCAGTCGAGGGAGATGAAGTCCACCCCGGTGGCGGCCATGCGCTCCAGCACACCGGCGCTGCCGGAGATGTAGAGGATCAGGGGGGTGTCGGGGTGGGTGGCCTTCACCTGGTCGATCACCCGCTTCTGGTAGGGGGCGGCGAACACGTCGTAGTCGATCGGGCTCAGCTGGCCCGCCCAGGAGTCGAACAGCTGCACCACCTGGGCACCGCTGTCGATCTGGTAGCGCACATAGGTGGCGATCGAATCGGCCAGGTGGCCCAGCAGCTGGTGCAGCAGGGCGGGCTCCTGGAAGGCCATCGCCTTGATCACCGAATAGGTCTTGGAGCTCTTGCCCTCCACCGCATAGGCGGCCAGGGTCCAGGGGGCGCCGACGAAGCCCAGCACCGCCGCATCGTTGCCCACGTCGGCCCGCAGCCGCCCCAGCACCTCGCCCACGAAGGGCAGGGCTTCGGCTGGATCCAGGGGCCGCAGGGCGTCCACCTGGGCCTGGCTGCGGATGGCGGGCTCGATGATCGGGCCCCGGCTCTCGATGATGTCGAAGTCGATGCCCATGCCCGGCAGGGGCGTGAGGATGTCGGAGAAGAGGATCACGCCGTCGGGACGGAAGGCGTGGAAGGGCTGCATCGAGATCTCGTAGGAGAGATCGGGGTTCTCGGAGCGCTCGCGGAAGCCGGGATGGCGGTCACGCAGGTCGCGGTACACCTTCATGTAGCGGCCCGCCTGGCGCATCATCCAGACCGGAGGCCGCTCCACCTGCTCACCTCGGGCGGCGCGCAGCAGCAGGGGGGCGGATTCGCTCATGGGGCCGGTCGGAAGGTCAACGGTGAAACCTAACCGAGCACCCCCGGCCTCCGGCCGCTCCTGTCACCAGTCGTGGCATGGGCGGCCCCGGGGCGCTCAGCCCTCGTCGATGGCCGGCCGCTGCAGGCTGCGGGACTCGTCGAGACGGAACACCACCACGCTCAGGGGCGGCAGGCAGAGCTCCAGGGAGTTCTCGTAGTCGTGGATGGCCCAGGCATCGGTGAAACGGCCGCCCAGGTTGCCGAGGTTGCTGCCGCCGTAGCGGCTGCTGTCGGTGTTGAACACCTCGGCGTAGAAGCCCTCCAGGGGGACGCCCACTCGGTAATGGGAATGGCTCTGGGGGGTGAAGTTGGCCACTACCACCACCCAGCGGCCGCTGCCGCTGTCGCGGCGCATGAAGCTGATCACCGAGTGGCGGTTGTCGTTGCAGTCGATCCACTGGAAGCCGTACTGATCGAAGTCGTCGCCCCAGAGGGCCGGCTCCGATCGGTAGAAGACATTGAGGTCGTCGACCAGGTTGAGCAGTCCCTGGTGGGCCTCGTACTGGAGCAGCTCCCACTGCAGATCGCCCCAGACGTTCCATTCGGACCGCTGGCCGAACTCCATTCCCATGAAGATCGTCTTCTTGCCCGGATGGGTCCACATGTAGGCCAGCAGGGCACGCACATTGGCGAATTTCTGCCAGTCGTCACCGGGCATCTTGTGGAGCAGGTTGCTCTTGCCATGCACCACTTCATCGTGGCTCAGGGCCAGCATGAAGTTTTCGGTGAAGGCGTACCAGATCGAGAAGGTGACGTGGTTCTGATGGAACTGGCGGAACCAGGGATCCAGCTCGAAGTAATCGAGCATGTCGTGCATCCAGCCCATGTTCCACTTGAGGTTGAACCCGAGGCCGCCCATGTCGGTGGGCTGGGTCACCATCGGCCAGGTGGTGGATTCCTCGGCGATCGACAGGGCACCGGGGAAGTGCTGGAACAGCACGTGGTTGGCCTGTTGCAGGAAGCGCACCGCTTCCAGGTTCTCCCGCCCGCCATGGTCGTTGGGCAGCCATTGCCCATCCGGACGCAGGTAGTCGCGGTAGAGCATCGAGGCCACGGCATCGACGCGGATGCCGTCGATGTGGAACTCCTCGAACCAGTAGATGAGGTTGGCGACGAGGAAGTTGCGCACCTCGTTGCGGCTGTAGTTGAAGATCAGCGTGCCCCACTCCTTGTGCTCGCCGATGCGGGGATCGGCATGTTCGTAGAGGTGGGCGCCATCGAAGAAGGCCAGACCGTGGCCATCCTTGGGGAAGTGGCCGGGCACCCAGTCGAGGATCACGCCGATGCCTTCGGTGTGGCAGCGGTCGACGAAGGCCCGGAACTCGTCCGGGCTGCCGAAGCGACTGGTGGGGGCGTACCAGCCGGTGACCTGGTAGCCCCAGGAGCCGTCGAACGGATGCTCGGAGACCGGCATCAGCTCGATGTGGGTGAAGCCGCGGGCCTTCACGTAGGGGATGACCTTGTCGGCCAGTTCCGGATAGGTCATCAGCCTGGCGCCGGGCTTCAGATCGGCGGCGGGCACCGGGGGCCGGGGGCGGCCGTCGGCTTCGAGGAAGGGCTGGTCGGCGGCGGCATGCATCCAGCTGCCCAGGTGCATCTCGTACACCGCGATGGGCTGGGGCAGGGGATCGCGGCCATCGCGTTCCTCGATCCAGGCGCCGTCGTTCCACGGGTAGCGGCCCAGTTCGGCCACCACCGAACCGGTGTTGGGCCGGATCTCGTGGCGGAAACCGTAGGGGTCGGCCTTCTGGTAGCAGTGGCCGTTCTGGGCCCGCACCTCGTACTTGTAGATCTGGCCGGCGCCCAGGCCGGGGACGAACAGCTCCCAGATCCCCCCGAGACGCTGCTGCATGGGGTGATGGCGGCCATCCCAGCCGTTGAAGTCACCCAGCAGGGCGACGCTGCGGGCATTGGGGGCCCACAGACAGAACTGCACCCCGGCGACGCCGTCGCGCTCGAGGACATGGGCGCCCATGCGCCGCCAGATGTGGTGGTGATTCCCCTGGGCGAACAGATGACGGTCCAGTTCCCCCATCCACTCGTGGCGGAAGGCCCAGGGATCGTGCTGCTCGTGCTCGATGCCGCCGCGGCTCACATGGACGCGATAGCCGCAGCCGGGATCGGTCTCGAGGCGAGTCTCGAAGATCCAGGGATGGTGGGGATTGGCCATGGCGAGCCGTTCGCCGCCGTGGAGGAGCTCCACCGTGTGGGCGTCCGGCATCCACACCCGCACCACCCAGCCGCTGTCATCGAGGGGCTGGGGCCCGAGCACGGAGAAGGGATGGTCGTGGCGGCATTCCGCCAGCCGGCGGGCATCCTCAACCATCCATTCGAGGCTGGGCAGGGCCATGGAAGAGGAGGCGTGCATGCGCCGGGAGCTTACGTCGGTGGGAGGGCCGGCTCAGCGCGGCGGTGAGGGGGGAGAGGGATCGGTGGGGAAATCCACGCCGATGATCTGGTTCTGGGCATCAAGGGTGACGAAGAGGTTGTCGGTCAGACGGTTGAACTCGGTGTTGACGATCACCAGGCGCATCTCCGGTGTGCTTTCAGCCCGGTTGATGCGCTTCACCCGGACGAAATTGCCGGTGATGCGCTGCAGGTTGAGCCATTTCTGCTGCAGCTGGCCCTGAGGGATCTGCTCCTGCATCAGCGGCGACAGGAAGCTGCTGGCGGAGATGAAGTGGCCGCTGGAGAGGGCGGTGATGAAGTCCCGCACCACCTTCTCGGCCGGCTGGTCGGTGACGTTGAAGTGGTAACCATCGATCCGGCCCTGGCCGTCGATCACCATCAGCAGGTCGCGCTCGCCGGCGCTGGTGAACAGGGTGGCCTCGACCGTGCTCGAGTCGAAGCCGGGCTGGATGCTACGGATGGCCCAGCGCAGCAGCCGCGGCTGGGTCTTCATGGTGGCGGCCACCATGCGGGGGCTGCTGACGCTCTGCAGGGCCGGGGAGAACTGCTCGAAACGGGCCTGGGCGTCCCCCTGGCGGATCGTGGTCAGGATCCGCTCGGCGGCCGCCCGTGCCTGGGCTTCGCTCAGGGCCGCACTGGGCTGGCC